>JAZFSN010000059.1:0-23420 GCA_036446195.1 Thermodesulfovibrionia bacterium
ATATTTTTAAAATCTACCTCTATAACCTTTGAATCAGTTCCGAACACACTGTCAACAATAATATAGGGACATCCGAGATTGTCAGGGGTAAAGCCCTTGTCATATGCAAGGTTAAGGTGGTCTACTGCATTCTGCCTCTCGCCCTTATAAATCACGTTTGTATCAAAAACAAAAGGCCTCGCACCCCGTTTCTTCAGCCCATCAACTAAAACCCTGACCAGCTCAGGCCTCATATATCCTGTGCTTTTTCTGTCACCCACTGTCATCTTGATACCGACAAAAGAACCTTTTTTGAATTCAGCAAGATATTTATCAATCCTGCCCAGTAGAGTCCTGAAGCATTCCAGCCTGCCCTGCTGTTTTTTTAATTTACTGAAATAGACCTCTGGTTTCATAGGAACATACGAAAAAACAGGTTTATACTTTTAAATTGACGATACTCTAACATTATATTATATCTCAATTAAACACCGTTAAGCACCGTTAGAATATTTTTGCCATTCTAACGGGGTAAAACATTAAATCAGCAACAGCCGGTATAAATATAATAACTCAGACTGTTCAGGGCTATGCCGGCTTATTGCCTTAACAGAGCATTTCTGCTACCATATGTCCAATTCCTATATTTATAAATAATCCTAACCTTTAAAGAACATTTATCCGGAGGAACAAGATGCCTGACCTTAATTTAGAAAAAATTAAACCTGTTGCAAGGGAAAGGATTAAACCCTTTCTGGAAGAGATATTAAGTAAACACACGGAAAAAATCCATTCAATCCATGTAACCGGCACAGCTGTTACTGATAATTTTGACCCTAAAACTTCTGATGTAAATTCCATCTTTGTATTAAAAAAAATGGATTTAAAATTCCTTGAGTTAATAGCTCCCATGGGCAGGAAATACGGCAAAACAAAGGTAGCCGCCCCCCTTATCATGACCCCTGAATATATAAAAACTTCCCTTGATGTCTTCCCCATTGAATTCATGAATTTCAGGCTCATTCATGCAACTGTCATTGGAGAGGATATCCTTGAAAATATAGAAATCAGCAGAATGGATTTAAGGCATCAGTGCGAGAGAGAACTGAAATCCAAGCTCATCTGGCTGAGACAGGGATATTTATCATCTCTGGGGAACAGTAAAACATTGACAGAGAGTTTTGTAACCTCAATAACAGGATATATCCCGCTTTTCCGCGGGATTATCGTGCTTCTTGGCAAAGAGCCGCCCGTGAAACACGGTGATGTCCTGTCAGAGCTGGCTGAGGCATCAGGCGTAAACACTTATGTCTTTGCCAAAGTTCTGAAAGAGAAACGTGAAAAAATAAAACTCTCCATTGAAGAGCTGAATACAATATTTGAAGATTACTATGCCGCAACCGAAAAGCTGGGGAGTCTGGTAGATGAGATTAAAGACTAAACCAATATTATTATGCGTTTTAATCTTCCTCTGCCTGACAGCACCTGTCCTGCGCGCAGAGATTGCACTTCCTGACAAACCCTATAATCATGTGGTTGACCTTGCAGAAATCATAAACGATAATGTAGAGACAAATCTTAACAGATATTTGCTTGAGCTCGAGCAGAAAACCACTGCGCAGATGATTGTGCTTACCATTAACAGCCTTGAAGGAGAATCCATTGAGGATATATCAATAAAAATAGCCCATGAAAAATGGCAGCTCGGTCAAAAAGGCAAAGACAATGGGATACTGCTTCTTATCGCAGTTCAGGACAAAAAATACCGGTTTGAGACAGGCTATGGCCTTGAGGGCCTGCTCCCTGACAGCCTAACAGGAACCATAGGCAGGGAGTATCTAGTACCGTATTTCAAAAAAGGCGATTATTCAACAGGAATCCTGACCGCTACCCTTGCGGTTATAAACAAAATAGCTTCTGATTCAGAAGTAGAGATATCAGGAATGCCCAAGCTCAAAGCCCGCACTGCCTACGGTACAACAGAGCGCAGAAAACCAACTCTCCTCAGCAAAATCTTTACAATACTTTTCTTTATAGGGCTGATTTATTTATTCATAAAACATCCTCGGTTTCTTTTGTTTTTCCTTATGTTTGCCATGATGAGCGGCGGCAGAAGAGGCGGATGGGGAGGCGGCGGAGGCTTTGGAGGCGGCAGTTTTGGCGGAGGCGGAGGCGGAGGCTTTGGAGGCGGAGGAGCATCTGGCGGGTGGTGATAAAGTCAGTTAACAGTTATCAGTTATCAGTTGTTACGAATAACGAATAACATATAACGAATAACAAAATTCAAGGAGGGGTTTAATATGTCAAAGGGTGTAAAAATTGCTCTGGTAATCTTAGTTATTTTACTGCTCATAGGTTTTAGCACTTTTAAATGGGTAGTTGGCGAATATAATAATGTTATAGCCATGGACGAAAATATCAAGGGGAAATGGGCGCAGGTTGAAAACCAGCTCAAAAGGAGATATGACCTTATTCCGAATCTCATTGAAACTGTCAAGGGCTATGCTGCGCATGAAACAGATCTATTTAAACACATTGCAGATGCAAGGACAAAATACTTTCAGGCAAAGACGGTAAAAGGTAAAATACAGGCATCTAACCAGCTTGAGGGTGTGCTGTCCAGACTCCTGCTACTAAGAGAGGCTTATCCCAATCTCAAGGCAAACGAGTCTTTTCTTAAACTCCAGGACAGCCTTGAGGGCACAGAAAACAGGATTGCAGTGGAGAGAAAAAGATACAATGAAGCAGTCCAGTTATTAAATACCTATGTCAGAACTCTTTTCGGAAGATTTTTTGCAGGTATTGCAGGGGTATCAGGCGCTGAATATTATGAAATTCCCGAGGCTGAGAAAGAAGTGCCAAAGGTTAAGTTTTAGAGATTTAACCGCGCAATCTCAAGCTGTTTTATAAAATCGTCAGCACTGAGAAAGCCTATCATCCTGTGGAGCTCATTGCCCTTTGAATCGAGGATAACATATGCAGGCGTTGCCTTTACATTAAACCTCAGGAACTGCTCAGAATCCCTGCCTGATTCATATTTAAGCGGAATAAAATACTTTTTAATATGCTCCTGAACCTTTTCCTTTAGAAACGTACCAGTTTCCATCATCTTGCAGGCGCCTCATGTCGGACTGAAAAAATCACCAAGCACGAGCTTGTTCTCTTTCCCTGCTGATTCTAATGCCTTGCTGAGACTTTTTTCCCAGATAATTTCCCCTGCCATCTGCTATACCTCTCTTTTTTAGGAAATCTGTTCATCTTGTAAAGTTTACATTTATTATAAAGTAAGTCAAGCTATTTAAAATTGGGTATTCCTGTTTTCCAAATCCGTCAAGGCATTTAACAAAAAAATGATAAAAAATTTTCACTTGATAAAACAGCTTTTTAGTGGTAAATTCTAAATATTGATGCATGCAAAAGTAATGTCCCATGTAGGTCAGCATTTTTGTCATTCCTGCGGAAGCAGGAATCCAGTGTTTTGCACCTTTTCCTGGATTCCCGCCTGCGCGGGAATGACGGATTAGCAGGAGCCAATAGTTAAAGGAGGCATTATGGTTAAAAAAATTTTATTAATATGTATAGTCTTAATAGCAGTAATCATAATCGCTCTTACAGCACTGATTAAAATCTATGTCACTGCAGAAAGGGTCAGGGCATTTATAATTCCCAGGGCTGAAACGGCCTTAAACAGGAAAGTTAACATTGGTGAAATAAACATAGGCCTCTTTAAGGGCATAGAGGTTAAAGACCTGGTAATCAAGGAGGCAGACGAGAAGACCGACTTTCTTTCAAGTAAACATTTTGTCCTCAAATATAGGCTCCTGCCGCTTCTTTCTAAAAAGGTAATTATTGATGAAGTAAAATTAATTTCCCCGGAGATAAGGATTGAACGCGACAGGAAAGGAAAATTTAATTTTGAAGATATCGGGCAAAAGCAGGGACCACCCGAAGAAAAAGAAAAAAAGCAGGTTGATGCACAAAACGGGCTCCCTGTTTCATTGCTTATAAAAAAAATAGAAATCATTGACGCGAGGCTATCTTTTGTTGATTTAAAAAAAGAGCTTCCTGACATAAAAGGCTCTGTTAACATCAGCACAGAAATCAGGAGTTCTGGCAGGAACAAAATCTTTACTGCAGGTAACATGGATTTAAGGCTTGATGAAATCATAATACACAAAGCTCCTGCAAAACACATCAGGGATCTCAATGTCGGGCTTAAATACGCAGTCTCCGTGAATCTCGAGTCAAACAGCATCCGCATAGACACGGCAGACTTGAAGGTTCAGGAAATCTCTGCTTCAGTAACAGGAGATATTACAAATCTTGGAACATCACCTAAAATCAATATTGCAGTATCCATACCAGAGACTCAAGTTAAAAACATTCAAAAATCCCTTGAGTCTTTTACTGATATAAAGGGTCTCAGCCTGTCAGGCAGTGTAAAGGCAGATTTAAAACTCACAGGCCCGGTCAAAGAAATCCAATCCTTAAAAGCAACTGGAACCCTTATGCTGGGGAAAGTAAGCATTAATTATAACGGCGTAAAAGCCGTTCTTGACGGAGACCTTAAATTCAACGAGCAGTCCATGACCATTAACCTAATAAGCACCATCGGGAAAAACACAGCAGAGCTAAAAGGCTCGGTTCACAGCTATTTTAAAAACCAGAAGATAAACCTCAATCTTTATTCAAAGAAACTTTTTTTAGACGAGGTCTTTCCGGAAAGCAGGCCAAAGTCATCTTCCCCTGGCCAAAAAGGCAAACCCGCTCGTGCCGGGGCATCTGCAGAGGCAAAACCTCTTGACCTCAGGCTTACGGCAAACGGAGAAATAAAAATTGACTCTGTAATATACAAAGGTCTTACAATGACTGATTTTTATGCCAGATACCAGCTTAAAAACAATAAATTTGAAATCACAAAAATGACCGCACTTGTCGGCAAGGGCAGGTTTAATTTAAACAGCGGCATTGACTTATCAAGACCCGGATATACATACAGACTCGCCAGCAACCTCGATTCCCTTGATGCAGAAGAAGTTGTAAATTCTATGTTTCCAAAAGCAAAAGATACTGTTTTTGGAACTATCTCTTTTAATCTTAAACTGAACGGCGCCGGTACACTGCCGGAGAATATCAGGAAAAATCTCGTTGGCAGCGGGGATTTTAATATAAAGAATGGAAAAATAGCAAACAATAAAATATCTGAAAACCTTGCCCTGTTCCTCGGCATTAATGAGTTAAGGACAATACCCCTGAAAAAAGCGGCCGGCACAATCAAAATTCAAAACGGCACGGTACGGCTTGACAGCATTTTTTCTTCTGATGATATTTCAATGAACCCGTCCGGCAACATCGGACTTGACAAGACCCTTGACCTTGCATTTGACCTGAAACTTTCACCCGGCCTTACTGACAAATTAGCGTTCAGAGCAGGCGAGATAAAATATATAAAAGACGAGGCTGGCTGGGGTGTAATTCCACTTAAAATTTCAGGGACATTTTCAGCCCCTTCGTACAGCATTGACATTGCAAAAGCTGGGAAGAGAGTTATAGAGAAAAAGACAAAAAAGTTCATAGAGGATTTATTAAACCAGAACAAAAAACAGGCGCCTGAAGACGGAAAACAGGGGGATAAGAAGCCGGCAGACCTTTTGAGAGAGTTGTTTAAGTAACATGATCTTTTTCACTTGACCTCCTCCCGTTGTAGTAGTAATATCTATATTACATCAGGGGCTGATATATTTCGCAATACCTTTATGAGCAGGTTATAAAGCGGTTATAACCGCTTATTTAAATATCTTCCATACAGGGAGTTAATAATGGCAATAAAAAAGAAAATTGCCACAAAGAAATCTGCTCCAAAAAAAACACCACGTAAAAAAACCGCTAAAAAGCCTTCTCTGAAATTTACTCCTTCAGAAGAATCCCTTACAAAGTACTATGATCTGTATGAAAACGCTCCTGATATGTTTGCTTCTGTTGACGCTAAAACAGCAAAGGTTATCAGTTGCAATCAGACCCTTGCTGATACACTAGGAAAGAGCAAGAAGGAAATTATCGGCCGCCTCGTATTTAAGATATATCATCGTAACTCGCAGGAAAAAGCCAGAAAAACTTTTCAGTCATTCATCAAAAACGGAAAAGTTACTAATAGTGAACTTCAATTGAAACGAAGAGACGGCAGTGTGGTTGACGTCAGCCTCAATACCTCTGCAGTCCTGGATAAAAAGGGCAATATTCTATACTCCAGGTCGGTCTTAAGGGACATTTCTGAGCGTAAGTGGATTGAGCAAAACCGTCAGATGAACCATAGCATGTTTAATGATATTATTGAGGGTACAACCGATGCGGTCTTTGTGAAGGATCTGAAAGGACGTTATACGATGATCAACTCCAGTGGGGCCGCTTTTATCGGCAGGTCTGTTGAATATATTACAGGTAAAACAGATTCCGATCTTTTCAAGCCTAAATCTGCCCGGAAAATTATTGAGGATGACCGCAGAATCATAATGGACAGGAAAACCCTGACATTCGAAGAAAAAGTTACGGCCGGGGATGTCACGCGGACATATCTGACAACAAAAGGAGTCTGCTTCGACAGTAATGGAAAAACAGCCGGGATTTTTGGTATCTCAAGGGACATCACCGAGCGCAAGCTGGCAGAAGAACGAATGGCGAAGTTGACCGAGTGCCTTATAAACTTTATGCCGGACCCACTTGAAAATATTAACTCCCTTACAGCTCTTTGTGGGGAGCTCATGGGAGCGACATGCGCTCTCTACAATCGTCTTGATGAAGGAATGCTATTCTCATTGGGGCAATGGAATACGCCTCCTGACTACAACCCTGTGGACAAGCCGGAGGGGCACATCTGCTATGATGTGATAAGGCGTGGTGGTGACCAGGTTTTTGTTGTCCGCAACCTGCCAGAAACACTCTACGCTCAAACAGACCCCAATGTGGTCCCATACAAATTGCAGACTTATATGGGCATAGCGGTAAAATTCGGCAGCGACCACGTAGGTTCACTGTGCGTCGTTTATAATAATGACTATATCCCTGACGAAAAGGACAAGAGTCTTATGAAAATTATTGCCTCGGCTATAGGAGTGGAGGAAAAGCGCAAACAGGCTGAAGAGGCGCTTAGCCTTGAGAAACAACTCTCTGAAAATATTATCAGCAGCAGTCTTGACGGCATCTTGTCTTTTGACCGTGAGTGCCGTTATACTCTCTGGAATTTAGGAATGGAACGCATTACAGGTATAAAGAAAGAGGATGTAATTGGCAAAATCGCTTTTGATGTATTTCCGTTTTTAAAAGAGACCGGTGAAGATAAATCCTTCCATGATGCACTGAAAGGTAAGAGCACTATTTCCAAAAACAGACAGTTTTATATATCACAAAGCGGTCGAAAGGGTTTTTTTGATTCTTACCGTTCCCCTCTGTATAATGAGAAAGGCGAAATTATAGGAGGACTGGCAATTATCCGGGAAACAACCGAGCTAAAGAAACTCGAGGAACAGCTTCTGCAATCCCAGAAGATGGAAGCAGTAGGCCAGCTTGCAGGAGGAATAGCCCATGACTTCAACAATATACTGACATCTATAATGAACTACGGTAATATCCTTCAGATGAAGATGGGTAAAGGCAATGATTCATTAAGGTCATATGTTGATGCAATTCTCGCCTCGTCAAAAAGGGCTGCTGCCCTGACCCAGGGCCTCCTTTCCTTCAGCAGAAAGCAGATAATGAATCCTGTGCCGATAAACCTGAATGATATTGTCAGAAAATCTGAAGACTTTGTATCAAGAACGATTTGTGAAGACATTAAGTTTACAGTCAGGCTTACAGATAAAGATTTGCCAATAATGGCAGACAGCGCCCAGATAGAACAGGTTTTGATAAACCTTGTCACAAACGCATGTCATGTAATGCCCAGCGGCGGGGAATTGACCATAAGGACAGAGCTTATGGAGATGGACGATTCATTCGTAAAACACTATGGATATGGAGCTCCGGGTATGTATGCCTTTATGTCCTTTACAGATACAGGGGCCGGTATGGATAAAGAGACGCAGAACAGGATATTTGAACCCTTTTTCACTACCAAGGAGGTGGGGAAAGGCACAGGACTGGGACTTGCTATCATATACGGGATAATAAATCAGCATAACGGCTACATCAATGTCTACAGTGAGGTGGACATTGGCACAACATTCAAGATATACCTGCCGCTGATAAGAGAAGAAATTAAGGTTGATAAACAGGCAGAAGCCCCTGTAACCGGCGGCACGGAGACGGTGCTTGTGGCAGATGATGATGAAGCGGTCAGGTCATCACTCAAGCTTATACTTCAGGAGTATGGCTATACAGTGATAGAGGCAGGTGACGGTACTGAGGCAATAAAGAAGTTCATGGAGAATAAAGAGAAGATTCAGCTTCTTGTCCTTGACGTGGTAATGCCAGGGAAAAAGGGCAAGGAGGTTTATGAGGAGATTAAGAAAATGAGACCTGATATAAAAACGATATTTACAAGCGGTTATACTAAAGACATTATCCATACAAAAGATATCATTAAACAGGATTTAAACTTTCTCTCCAAGCCTGTCTCACCAAATAATCTTTTAAGAAAAATAAGGGAAGTACTGGATGATTAGACTACCTTTGGGATGAAATAAAGATTAAAGGAGGTGTTTTCTTGCTAAGCAAAAAACTAAATTAAAAATTGATTAAGTAAAACGGGGGTCTATCATTTTAGCGGGAAGTTTAACAGTTTTTATAAATAACCTTTATGTATGGGCGCAAACCTGAAAGGAGAATAGAATGTCTTGTACTGCAAAAGATATAATGCATCCGAGGGTAAGTTTACCCGTCAAAGAGAAAGGTGATGTGCTTTTAAACAAACTCATGGGTCCTTATCCTGCTCTTCCCGTAGTCAATGAGAACCTTGAGGTTATGGGAATAGTTTCAGAGTACGATATTTTGTATGCACTGAAGGAAGGCCGAACAATTCATGAATTCAGCGCTGAATCTGTTATGAGTTGTGGTCATGCAGAACATGGCGTTTGCGAGACACCGGTTACTATCACACCTGATACACCAATAGAAAATATCGTTGAGCTTATGTATTCCAAAAATTTCTCCATTCTCCCTGTTGTTGAGAACAAAAAGCTTGTGGGGATAATCAGCAGGAAAAATATTATTAATGCCATGGCTGAGGAAGGTTTCTGGCATGAACATGAGTTCCAGAAAAGGGTTTAGTTTAGTAAAAACAGGAACTTAAGATAAGGAGACAGGACAATGGAAAATAAAATAAAATGGGAAACTACTATGGATACCGCGGTGGCACTGGCTCGGTCTGAGAAAAAATTTATATTACTTGATTTTTTTAATCCAGATTGAATTGGTTGTCAACAAATGGATGCAGTTACGTATCCAGACACAAAGGTAATCAATTTTATCAACCAACACATGATTCCTCTGCAGGTTCAATATGACACCCGGCCCATGGCCGAAAATTTCAATATTAAGTGGACACCTACGATAGTTATGCTTGATATTAACGGTAAGGAGCACTATCGAACAGTTGGCTTTCTTTCACCGGAAGAATTGATACCGTCGTTGTTTCTTGGGATCAGCAAGTCTTATTTCGACACAGATAAATTTGATAACGCCCTCGTGTATCTTGACAACCTTCTTACAGAATATCCAAAAAGCGACTTTGCACCCGAGGCAATCTATTTGCAGGGAGTCTGCCGTTACAAAAACACCCACGACCCAAAGCCGCTTAAGGAGGCATATGAACAGCTAAAAGCAAAACATCCGTCGAACGAGTGGACAAAGAGAGCATATCCTTACAGGCTAATATAGATGAGGGAAATTTTTTCCGATCGGAGTCAAGGTCAAGCCTGCCTGTCCTGTCTGCCGGCAGGCAGGCAACAGGCAGGCTTCGGATCAATGACAATATTTAGTACTCATAAAACATGTTTTGATGGAAATATCAAATATTGATACCCTTTATAGGGGTAAACATAAATAACATTTATGGGGAGAATAATAAATTCAAAGAATTATATTAATTTTCTTTAACAAAACCTGATTTGTAAATTGTATTCTCCTGTAAGGTGTATTGGAAACCCTGGGGAAAGTGAATAAAAGTAGAGCCTGGAAATGAGAATAGAAGCACTCAACAAGTTTATAACACTTGCTGAAGAACTAGGACATGTATTTGTAGCCACAGCAGATGTTAATGGATTACCTCACCTGGCTGCTGCAGGAGAACTAATGCTTACTCCTGAAGGGTATGTGGAAGTGACATCCTGGTTTTGCCCTGCTACAGTTGATAATCTGGGAGTGAACCAAAATGTTGCCCTCGTTGTATGGGATGCAAAGACAGACAAAGGTTATCAATTACTTGGCAAAACAGAAAAAATGGAAGATCTTCATATGATAAATGGATATGCACCGGAGATCGAGAGTAAATCACCAGTTCCGCAGGTTGAAAGAAAATTGATAATAAAAGTGGACACGATCATCGATTTTAAACATGCGCCGCATACTGATACGGAGAAATGAAATTTCAATTTATCAGCTGAGAATAGATTTTTGAAAGATTTACAGAGCCACCATAACTTACCTTGGGGGCGATTATGGGCAAACTTTAATGCTATGCCCATAGGTGACAGATTTTCTTATTTTTTTGCGATAGATGTAAACCTTTCTCTCGCACTATTGAGTAATTCAATAACCTTCTCGTCTGTAGTCTGTTCGAAATCCGCATAATGCGTCCCAACAGCCCTGAAAAATGTTGGAGTACTCAGGCAGACCAAATCATCGACGTCTTTCTCCAGGGATTTGACAGTCTCCAAAGCAGCAACCGGAACAGCAAGGACAAGTCTTTTGACTGGCTTGCGCCGCAAACCCCGTATTGCTGCACGAATCGATGCACCAGTAGCAATTCCATCATCAACGAGGATTATGGTTCTCTCCTCAGTCGGCGCTGGTGGATAATCTTTGCGATAGAGTTTTTGCCGGCGATCAAGTTCCAATAATTCTAATTCTACTGCATGTTTCAAATATTCCGGGGTTACCCCATAGGCAGTCACGATATCCTGATTCAGCACCGTTTGGGGATTATCCCCGTCAACTACGGCACCAATAGCAAGTTCGGGCTGTCCCGGAGCGCCAAGCTTTCGAGCAATTATAATATCCAGCGGAGCTTTAAGAGCTGCGGCAACTTCGAAACCAACCTCAACTCCGCCCCGGGGTACTGCCAACACAAGCGGATTTTCCTTCTTATACTTTTGTAGCGCTTCGCCAAGCTTTTGCCCTGCTTCTCTCCGATCTTGAAATTGCATTTTTATACCTCCAGATATCCTGACATGAATACATTAAATATCTTGCAATAACTGACGTTGGAACAACTCCTTTGCCCAGCCTGACAAATCCTTATAAATCAGGAATAAATTATTTTTTCAATCAAAGGCTCTATTTTCACAACTTTAATTTTATTGGAGCTTACATTCAAAGGTAACGTGTTTGTAATAACAATTTTCTTTATTTGTGATTTCTCAAGTTTCTTTATTGCATTCCCCGAGAACAAGCCATGCGTTGCAGCTACATACACATCTTTTGCACCATTTTTCTTCAGCAAGTCTGCAGCGTTAATTATAGTACCTCCGGTATCTATCATATCATCAATGATGAGAGCATTCCTGTTCCTTACATTCCCCTTAAGAGCTAGACTAATTGCTCTGCCGGGACCAAGCCTTGCTTTTTCAATGCATGCCATTTCACAGCTCAGAAAATCTGCCATTCCCTTTGCCCTCTTAACTCCACCCTTGTCAGGAGCAATCACGATCGGGTCATTTATCCTGGAAAACTCTTTTGAGAAAATGTTTACAGGGATAACATTAATAAATCTGAAAAACCGATTAAGTTTTATATTATGTGCATCTATAACATAAGCCTTACCAAAGCCCACAGTTCTCAGAATATTGCACACAACCCTTGCCGCAAAAGGCTCCCCTCCCTCCTGCTTGTCCTGCCTTGCATAGGCCAGATAAGGAATCACTATATTGACTTTCAAACCCCTCTCCTTAAGCACATCTCCAAAAATCATAATCTCCAAAAGACTGTTTGCATCAGGCAACACAGAGCCGATGATAAAAACACATCCGGAATTCACATCAGCAATCACATTTATCTTAATCTCTCCCGAAGGATATTTATCTAAAGAATAATTCCTTTTCCTGCCTTTAAGTTTTAAATGTCTTGCCGATGATGTCAGAAAAATCATTCATTCGCCTCCTTCAAACAGCTTATTGCCTTCTCATATTTGTTTTTTTCTCTTTCTTCTCTGTATGACTTCTTTCCTCATGTAAATTCTTTTAATATACTTAATGAGAAAGAAGATATTGTTTAAACCATTCAGATGCTAATCGTGCCACTTCTTCCAGTGTGCCTGGCTCTTCAAACAAATGTGTTGCTCCCTGAACTATACTTAATCTCTTTTCCACTTTGATTAATTTATATGCCTGTTGATTCAGTTGAATAACAACATCGTCATAGCCACCAATAATAAGGAGAGTTGGTGATTGAACGTGATGGAGAGACTTTTCTGCAAGATCGGGCCTGCCTCCACGGGAAACAACAGCGCCGATTTTCTCACCAAGGTCGTCTGCTGCCATAAGTGCTGCTGCTGATCCAGTGCTTGCTCCAAAATAACCGATATTAAATTTTCTTGTATCAGGTTGTTCTTTAATCCATTCTGTAACTGCCTTGAGCCGGCTTGTCAGCAAGGGAATATCAAACCGTTTTTCATAGATAAGATCTTCCTCTTTAGTGAGTAAATCGAAAAGAAACGTGCCAAGCCCGGCATCACGTAATACCTGTGCCACAAAATTATTTCTCGGGCTATGCCGGCTGCTTCCACTTCCATGGACAAATATCACTATTCCTTGCGCCCCTTGAGGAATAGCAAGAATACCTTCAAGGTTTATGGAATCTGCAGGGATGCTAACTAATTGTTGGTCATTGTCAATAGACATTCTACAGCTACTCCCTGATATATACAGAATTGTCTTTCATACTGCCCATCCTATCATGTATAGCATTTCTATTATACTATTTGGAAAATTCCTTATTGCAAACCCCACTGATCCATATAAGACGTATTTTAATCTCTATCTGCTTTTTAAATTTATGACATTATTTCCGGAACAAGTATGATCTAAATCATTGTTAATCTCAAGATAATAAGTTAAAAAAAAGGTATGAAAAAAAATACGGACAAATATATCTTTTAAACTCAATGCCTTTAATAAATGAGGATTTATTTAGACAAGCATTAATTCTGTAAAAAACCTGTTTACACCTGGCGGTCTTTTATGCTTTGATTATAATTAATACAACAGGGAAACTTAAACAAAGGGCCTTGAAATAACAGGAGGAGTAAACTCAGGGGGAAAAGGCCTGCATAAACATGACTGAACAGGTTACCTTCAAAGCTATAATTTTATTATGTGTTAAAGACATTATTAAAAAAATCATTGTAATTATTCTTTAAATTCTTTAATCTTTTTATAAATATTTCAGTCATAAAGCATTTTAACATGCAGTTATAAAAACCAGTAAGAAAGGGGAACAGTAAACAACATGGGGTTAAAACTTGGTATAAATGGTCTGGGACGTATTGGAAAGTTAACACTATGGAATCATGTGGCAAGAAAATATTTTAAAGAAATAGTTGTAAACATAGGAAGGGAGGTTGGAACCTCATTAAATGATGTAGCACACTACATAAACAGAGACTCTACTTACGGATCCTTACAGAGATACCTCTACGGGTTAAAAGATTATAAAGTCATTTGTGATGTAGATGATCCGGCTGGAACAATAAAAATAGATGATATTAAGGTAACTGTCCTAAGAAAGTCAAGAAACCCAAAAGAAATCAACTGGGGAGCACATGATGTTGAACTGGTTGTTGATTGTACCGGTCAGTTCCATGATCCAACACTACCACCAGATGACCCAAAGGGTTCTATAAGGGGTCACTTCGAGTCAGGAGCTAAAAAAGTTTTAATATCAGCTCCCTTTAAGATAAAAGACAAGAAAAAAGCAATGCCTGATGATGCTGTTACTACCATCATGGGCATTAATGAGCAGAGTTATGATCCGTCTAAACACAGGTTAATCTCTGCTGGCTCATGCACAACAACCTGTCTGGCTCATATGATAAAGCCTCTTCTTGATAAAATCGGAGCAAAAAGGATTCTTGCTGCGTTTATGACGACTATTCATGCTGTCACCAGCACCCAGGATGTTCTTGACAGGCTGCCAAAGTCCGGCGCCACTGATCTCAGGAAAAATCGGAGCATTCTTAATAACATAATACTTACAACTACCGGGGCTGCAGATACTCTGGCCCAGGTTCTGCCTGAAATGAATCAGATCGGTTTTATGACAGAATCTGTACGGGTTCCGATCACAACAGGTTCTCTGGTTATTCTGGTGATTAACATACAGGAGAAAAAATCAAATTCATTGATTAACAGGGATGTAATTAACAATATATATAAGCAAGTTGCGGCAAATGATCCACATGGATATCTCATTTATTCAGAAGAACAGAACGTTTCCGAAGATATTATTGCTTTACCGGGAGCAGCCACGGTAATTGAGGGCAGTGAGACCCGTGCCCGCACAGCAGAGGCAAGTATTGATAAAAATATTCTCTGCGGTATTGAAAATGAAATTCTTAAAGATAAAATAAATGCTGAGATAAAGATTCCCCTGACACAGGTAGTAATTTATGGATGGTATGACAATGAAATGGGAGGTTTTGTTAATATGATGGGAGAGCTTGCTGTGTCATTAGCCAAACCATAAAATAGACTCCTTTCGTATGAGTTTATAACAACTTATTTAAATGAAACCCTCCATATAAAAACTGTTAGACAACTAATATTCTCACTGTATATCAATAATCAACAATTTTCCAATCTTTACAAAGTATTGACTTGTGAAGTTAACAGTAAACATCTCTTCTATAGATAAAACGGGATAACACCTGACCCCTTTTCTTATTCAACTTCCCGGAGAAAAACCTATTTTAACAACCCACTGACAAACGAATCAATTTTATCTATAAACAATCCCTGAGAGATGAAAAATGCGTCATTGTGCCCACCCTGCATTTTTACAAACTCCTTTGGTTCTGCGGCCTCGTTAAAAAGTTTTTCACCTATTTCAAAAGGGATAATCTCATCATCAACACTGTGAAATATCAATTTTGGATATTTTATATCTTTTATCTTTTTTAAGGCATCATATCTGCTTGAATAAATAAAAGTCGGTATAAACGGAAGGATCCTCTTTGCCATATCTCCTACTGATGTAAACCCGCCTTCAATGATTATCCCCCCTAAATCATGTTTTCCCGCCAGATCAACAGCAACAGCAGCACCCAAAGACTCTCCGTAAGCAATGATTTTTTGAGCAGGGATGCTTTTTTCATCTGTAAGATAACCATATACTGTTTCTGCATCAAGATACAGGCCGTTTTCATAGGGACTTCCTGTACTCATGCCATATCCCCGGTAGTCAAAGATAAGGACATTTAAATCAAGAGCATTAAAAATCTTTATCTTTTCCAGACGATGGCTTATGTTTCCGCCGTTCCCATGGCAGAAGAGTACTGTTGCACGTGGGTTTTCAGCGGGGATGAACCACGCTGAAAGCTGAACTCCATCATGAGTATATAAACTAATTTCTTCATAATTAAGACCAATATCTTTTGGCGTGGCCTCAATTGCACGCAATGGGAAATAAAGGGTTTTCTTTTCAAGATATCTGACATAGAGGAATACAAGGATAAAAGCCATTATTACAAGGACAATTTTAATAAGATGATTTTCAGCCATATTCAGTTTTAAAATAAGGCTCCCTGTCTACAAGGTGGGTCATCAAAAAGGAATCGTTAAAAAAAATGTGGTGTGTTAAATTTTTTTGCGGGTTATTTCTGCACAACAAAGTTTATCACACCATTTTCTTCTTTCATCTCTATCAGTCTGAATCCTGTTCTCTCACAGAGTCCCGGGATACTGTGTTTTGTGGTTTTATCATTAGAGATGATACGAAGCACCTGGCCTCTTTCCATTGACTTTAAGGTGCTCATAGTCATAATCATGGGCCTTGGACAAATAAGGCCTTTTACATCCAAAACTTTATCAATCCTGACTTTAGCCATTCAAGGCCTTAATATCCTCTTTTACTTTTATTTTTACCCGGCTGTCTTTCAATTTTCAGTATGGGATTATAACATCATATTCAGACAGTGCGCGCGCAATTTCTTCTGTGCTTTTCTGTTCGAATGGATTTCCAGGATTATTGGAAAATACCTTGGCATCGAGATCCGACAGTGTTTCCAGGTTAAGTGATATATCATCATCTGGTTCCAGTTTGTCATCCATTACAAATACATTAACCTCATCATCTGCAAGAGTAGCCCCAACAGACATCCTTAATGCCTCATGTTTCCTGTCTCTGACAAGTATTGCAATTTTCTTCGCCATCTCTTCCTCCCGCTCTGAATTATTACTTCACACAAAAAAAAGCACCCTAAAATCAGGATATATCAAAAAATAGGAATTTATATTCAGGCAGGATTAGCTTTTCCCTAATCCTGCCTGAATTGCACCCGATTTATTTCTTGAGGTCTGGTTGATACATCAGCTTCCGGTCCATCTTATATGTCCACGGCAGGCCCTCAAGCCTCCAGCTACCCATCATGCGCTGTCCGTAAAATGGGCTGGTCTTGTCTTTTACCTTATCACCCTCAAAACCTCCCAGGACATTAAATACCTTATCCGGCTTAAACCCGCAATCCACTGCTGCAGTAGATGAGGCGATTGTTCTTTTAGCGCTTCTGCACAGCATCAACAGGGTATCAGTCTTCGGATTGAACTGCGCCTTGAGGTCATTACAGAAATTTTCATTCCTGGTTTTGCCATAGCCCTTTTTGCCTACCTTGCCAGTATAGAATTTCCATGGAATATTGTAGGCACCTACCGGATGGCCTATGTCCTGATATTCGTAGCGGGTTCTTACATCTATCAAAAAGGTGTTCTTAGAATCTTTCTGAAGCATTTTGTAAGCTTCTTTAGGCGCCACATCGCCACCCTTGTGTTTGCCTTTTATCGGATATACCGGCTGCTGTCCTCCTGCAATGGCAAGCGAGCAGAATACAAATACCAGTATTAAAGATAAAACTGATATCTTTTTTAAGTTTAACATCTTACCCTCCATTTTCTGTAGTTTAGTGTTGAGTTAACTCCTCCATGCTTCGGAGATTAATAAAAAGTGAATTTTCACCCTGAAACAGCATTATATTTATGATACCATATTACAATAAATGAAGTCCATAAAAATGCATTTTTTTCGCAGTCTATGCCCTACCCTGCACGGTAATAAACAGTTAAGCATATGGAATCATTGATATAATACGAGCAGTATGGCATCCTGATTACATTTTCCTATATAATAAAAATTGTGTCAAATCTTATTTCTGTCATTATACCAAACCATAATGGAAACGCTTATATAGGGAAATGTCTTGAAGCAGTGTTTTCATCAAGATACGAAAATTTCGAGGTTCTGGTGGTTGACGACTGTTCTGAAGACAATTCTGTTGAGATTATTAAGAGATTCCCGTGTAAACTTATACGTCTTGAAAGACACGAAGGCGCTTCAAAAGCAAGAAACATTGGCGCACTTAACAGTAAAGGGGATGTCCTGTTCTTTATAGATGCTGACTGCCTGCTTAAAGAAGACACACTTTCCATTGTAAGCAGGTCATTTTCCTCAGCAGAACCTGAGGCTGTTATAGGCGGCACATATACAAGGATGCCTTTTGATAAAGGGTTTTTCAGCATCTTTCAATCTGTTTTTATAAATTACTTTGAGACCAAGAAAGCAGATGAACCTGATTACATAGCAACCCACGCAATGATTATCAGCGCCCGGACATTCAGAAAAAGCGGGGGTTTTCCCGAGGATTTCATGCCAATACTGGAGGATGTCGAATTAAGCCACAGGCTAAGGAGACAGGGCTGCAGACTAATCATGAATCCTGAGATACAGGTTCAGCATATATTCAGTTTCACTTTATCGAAATCACTGCGAAATGCCATGAGAAAGTCCATGTACTGGATTATGTATTCTCTGAAAAACAGAGACCTGTCTGCAGACTCTGGCACTGCCTCTTTAGAACTGAAGGTAAATGTGGTCTCATTTTTTTTAAGCCTGCTCTTTTTAATCCTCTGGATAATCATGCAGCAAACAATTTTTTTACTCCCTTTAATCCTGATTTTTATCTTTAACGTCATTACAAACAGGCTGTTGTTAAAGGCCTACTATGAGACAGGCGGCATTCTTTTTTCACTGCTTGCCTTTATGTATTACACAATGCTGTATCCACTGCCAATAGGGACAGGCGTGATTACAGGGACGGCAAACTTTATATTAAACAGGGGTAAACTCAGATGAGCCATTCACCCTTTCAACATATAGGTTCTGTTCTCTGGAAATACCGCCCCATACAGTTGACCTTTTTCCTGACCAGGAGATGTAATGCAAGATGTCCGTTCTGTTTTTATCTCTCCACTGACCCTGATGACTCTGAAAAAAATACAAACGAGCTTTCCCTTGATGAAATTAAAAAAATTTCCTCTTCTGCCGGCAGATTGTTATGGCTTGCTTTCTCAGGAGGTGAGATATTCCTCAGGACTGACCTTGCAGAAATAACCAGGATATTTTATGAAAGAAACAAACCTGCCATAATCCTTTTTCCTACCAATGGACTTCTCACAGATGTCATAAGGGAAAAGATAGAGAAAATCCTGAAATACTGTCCAAAAAGCACTATTGTGGTAAAGCTCTCGCTTGAAGGTCCGGAACATTTGCACGATTCAATCAGGGGGGCAAAAGGCAGCTTCCGGAAGACAATGCAGACTTACACTGCCCTTGGTGAACTATTAGAGAAATACCCGAATTTTGACCTCGGGATAAACACTGTTTTTTGCTCTGAAAACCAGGACCATATGGATGAAATCATTGAATTTGTCAGTAAAATGGATAAGGTAAAGACCCACACTGTATCACTGATAAGGGGTGAGGTTTCGGATAAAAAACTCAAGGATGTTGACATTGAAAAATACCATAATACAATTAAAAAGCTTGAGTCAAATCTCAAAAACAGGATATCCAGCATCTATCGTTTCAGGGGCGCCAGGCTCAAGGCAGCCCAGGATATACTTCAGCGCAGTCTCATCTATGAGACAGTAATTCAGAAGAGACAGTTAATCCCATGTTATGCAGGCAGGTTAAACCTTGTCCTGACAGAGACAGGTGATTTATACCCCTGCGAATCTTTTACTCCCGGCATGAAGATTGGCAACGTGCGGCAGAGCGACTTTAATCTGAAGAGACTCCTGAGTACTGCACGGGCCAAAGAGGTGATACATTCAATCCGGGAAAACAGATGCTTCTGCACACACGAGTGTTACTTCATGACAAATATCCTGTTCAATCCGCGCATGTATCCTGCATTACTTAAAGAATATATGAAAATATAAAAATAACTCTGCGAAGAATCTATGCCATGTTTAAAGTCTGTGTATAAATGTCTTTTTGTCGTCATGCCGGACTTGTCGAAGCGACCCTTCGCGTAGACCTGCTTCGGGATCCGGCATCCAGACGCCGTTCCTGTGTATACAGGAAACTATTACCTTATAAACACTGGATTCCGGCTTAAGAACTGCCGGAATGACAACAGGGAAGGATGACAAAGGTTTTTGTCATTCCCGCAAGCCCCGATCAAGTCGGGACAGGCTCCGCGCGCCTGCCTGCCGGCAGGCAGACCGGAATGACAGATAGAAAAATTGAGTTTATACACAGACTCTAATTAGCCTTTTCACCCTTTCTGAAAACATCCTTCTTTACCCAGAGCCAGAACAGACCCTTAAACCCCTTTGCCGCAACCTTTAAATCGTGGACAGTTCTCATGGCCAGTATCCTCCTCACAATAAACCGCGGTCTTGAATAAAACCTTCTGAAGGCTATCTGCCTGAGCATTGTAATCTCTTCCCTTGTCATGGAATACGGGATAAAGGCAGCTCCCTGATAGGTAAAATCTGTAAGTTCATCAGACATCTTACCGTATTTATCAATATCGTCATAAAGCTCGGTTCCGGGAAACGGTGTAATGGCATGGAAATTGGCAATATGCGGATCTATTTCGCAAGCAAATTCGATTGTCTTCAGTCCCTCCTCAAAGGTTTCACCGGGAATGCCAAAAATAAACGGCGTATAGACCGTTAATCCAACTTCTTTTGCTGACCTGACAGCACAGCGTATCTGCTCAAGTGTTATACCCTTTCTTATGGCATTAAGGTTCTTCTGAACACCACTTTCAGCGCCAAAGAGTATTGCCCAGCAGCCCGCATCCTTAAATGCCTTTAAGAGAGGCTTGTCCACCTGATTCACACAGGCAGAGGCAAACCATGTAAAATCCAGCCGGCGGGCCTTTATCTCCTTGGCTATCTGCATAGCCCTGTCATAATCTGCCGCAAAGGTATCATCTATGAATTTTATCTCCCTGTATCCATGCCTGAGACACAGTTCTATCTCCTGCATAACATTTCCCACACTGCGGTAGCGGATACCGCTTTTCCTTTTCTTATCAATCTGGAAGCAGAAAAGACATTTCCTGTTACAGCCCCTTGCGGTCATGATAACGGCAACAGGTCTTCTCTTGTATGTTGCAGGAGGCGGGATATAATCACTGGCATCCCCCAAAAGCTCTCTTGCAGGGAACGGCAGGGAATCAAGGTCTTTAATAAGAGGCCGAGGCAGATTTTTTACAATATTAACGCCCTCTCTGAAGGCAACGCCCTCAACCCCTTCCAGACTTTTTCCCTGTGACAACCTTTCCAGAATCTCAACTACGGTTATCTCACCCTCTCCGGTGACCACTGTATCAATGTCTTTTGAGTCCATAAAACACTTTTCCTGCATTGCAATCGGATAAGGCCCTCCAACTGCTACAAATACGTCTTTGAGGATTCGTTTAATATCGGAGGCAGTGCTGACAGCGCTCTTCCAGCCAAACGTGGTTGAATACAGGCCAATGAAGTCAGGTTTATAGTCTGATACTTCTTCTAATATCTCAGAGTGCGTCATAAACGCACCGTTTATAAACCTCACATTATGACCAGCCTTTAATATAGAGGATGCAACATAGAGTGTTCCAAGGGGCTGCCAGTAATTTATCTGGGAGCTTACAGTCTTTGAGGAAAAAATATCTTCAGGCACCCAGGAAGGTATGATAAGGGCGCATTTCATAAATCTATGCTCCTATGAGCTGTGAATCCTTTTGTTTCGTTACCCCTGACTTTTTAAGTATATTCTCGGCTACTTCAATGCCTGATTCAATTGTATGGTCCATGTTGTAGTATCTGAACATCCCGCTCCTGCCGATGATATGAAGATTTTTGAAGTTCTTTAAATACCTTATAATCTTATTATAATGCTCTTCATACCCGATCTCAAAAAGAGGATATGCCCTGGGCCCCTTCACCACGCAACTGTCAATGACCTCACTTTCCCTGATAAAGCCCAGCCTTGTCAACTGCTTTATAGTAACTGATATGATTTCATTATCAGATGAATTCCATACATTATCACCTTCAAAACAGAAATATTCAGCAACAATATGGGTTTTCCCGTGCGGCGCCATGTTCGGGCTCCAGTTCTTTGGTTCATGTATCCTTCCAATGGGTATATCCTTCTCAGGCAAATACATCCAGGTCAGGTCAGTGACACTTTCACGGTTCAGCATAATAACCACTATCACTATAGCTCTGTATTTCAGCCGGGAAGCCGCCTCAATTATATCATCCGGTGCAGGAGGGTTAAGCATCCGGATAAGGTTGGGCAGTGGTATACTTGAGATAAATTCTTTGCCCTCAACATCATAAATTTTTGCACAGTTTCTGGCAACTATATTCCTGACAACATAATCACTATGGTTTATCTGCGTAACTCTCGTATTTGTTAATACAGGATTTTCTTTTTCTATCTCTTCACTCAGCCTGTCAGAAATATCTCCAATACCCATTGAAGGATAGATAAATTTGCCGGCAAGGGTATCTATATCTTTACCGCTGAATTTAAAAAAAGCATTTTTCATTGCAGTCCACAGAGAAAGGCCGCTTATCCTCTGCGCAACCCATTCCTTGCTTATTCGCCTTGACTCAATACCCCATACTTTTTCACTATATTCCTTAAAATAAAGATTAAACATTGTACGGCCAAAATTACTTACCACCCAGTCTTCAAGTGAAACATTGGAAGGCGTAATAAAAAAATTCCTGATTTTTTCTTTACTATAGTCAGCTATTACTTTTAGTGTAGTGGATATGCCCAGACCAAAAATAGCGTTCGAGGGTTTTAAAGGGTAATCAAAGAATTTGTTGTACATGTAAATCTTGCTTTTGCGGGATACCGTTAAAAAATCTCCTTTCAAAAGGTCCCTTACGAAATTCTCTATCTTCTCATTCTTTGTAAGAAACCTGTGGCCGCCTAAATCAAACCTGAACTCACCTTTAACCACTGTCTTTGAAAGGCCTCCCACGGCAGAGTCGCTTTCAACCACCATAACCGGCTGTCCTGCCCTGACAAAGACAAAACCAGAGGAAAGCCCGGCAAGCCCCCCTCCCAGTATTACTGTACCGTTCTTCTGCCAGGAGGCCAATTCAGGATGGATTGTTCTGCAATAGCTTTTCATGGTAAGAAAAACATACCCTGCAGTTTTACTGCAGGGCTATGTACTTAACTTAAACAATATGTTGAGTCAGCTTTTAAAATCGGGGCATTACTGCGCAACCAGCACAGGAATCTCAGCTCTCTGGACCACCTCCCTGCTGACGCTTCCCATCAGTAAGGTATGAAGCCTGTGACCCCTTGACCCCATTATTAGCAGTTCAGAGTTTTCCTGCTTTGCAGTATTGAGAATCTCCTCTGCAGGATGACCTGATTTAATAACAGTCTTTATCCCTTTTACTCCCTTATCTTCAAGTGTTTTCCTGTAAAATTCCAGAATCTTTTTTGCCTTTTCATCCAGCGCCTTTTGATATTCAGTGCCTTTCAATACATCCCTTAAAGTGGATAACTCAGCCTTGCCAAGCATCTCATCCATCAGGGAGTGACCTTCAAATTTTTCAACATACAACAGCACTACAGTTTCAGGATTTATGCAGGATAGTAAATAAGCAGATTTATCAAGTGCAACCTTTGAGCCTTTAGTCTCATTTACTGCCATCAATACCTTTTTCATTTTCACCTCTGTCTATTTTTTTATTAACCAGGCTAATTTATCA
>JAZFSN010000060.1:0-2230 GCA_036446195.1 Thermodesulfovibrionia bacterium
TGGTACAGGGTTCAGTGCGCTGTAGGGAATGGTACTGCCTATGTCTTAATAAGCACACGAGGTATTCTGGCTGATAAAAACAGGATTATCAGAAAGCTTCAAAAATAGAAAGGTCAAATCACCTGCAAGGACAAAAAAATATTTAAATATTGAATTAATACAGGCTAAAAAGTACAATAATACACAATTTAAACACCGGAATTATATATTTATAGTGGTTAATAAAATTAAAAGAACCGTGACTTCAGTATTGCCTGTTTCAGGCAATAGAAAAGGCGGATGTATCAATTGCGGTGAATGCTGCAAATTGCCCTTCCCCTGCCCTTTGCTCAATGAAAAACACGACAGGATCTTTTGTTGTTCTATTTACGAGATCAGGACTTTAAATTGCCGGAAATATCCGAGGGCTGAATCCGAATTCCTTACAAAAGAAACATGCGGCTACAGATTTGTATAATGAAATTAAATGTGAATTATGAAAAAAATTCTTATTGTAAACGGCCTTGACCAAACTGGAGAAATTATAGAGAAAGAGAAACATATTCTTTCGAAAACAGACATTAAAATTTTTACTGCTTCATCCGGCGAAGAAGCGCTTAAAATCCACAAATCAGAGAAAGCAGACATCATAATCGCAGACCTCAATATGCATAACATGGGAATTAACGAATTCTGCTCTAGTATAAGAGAGGATGAAGTCTTAAGAAAGGTCTCAATAATTGTAATATGCTTTGATAAAAAAGCTGCCACTGAAAAATATAAATCCTGCGGGATAAATTCCTTCATTGCAAAACCGGTGAGCTGTGAAGAACTTCTTAACAAGATAAATGAGGTATTAAATATCTCCAGGAGAGAAAGACTGCGGGTTCTTATGCAGATTACTGTTGATGGCAAGTACGATGAGCAGTTTTTTTTCTCTATTTCTCAGAATATCAGTACATCAGGTGCCCTTATTGAGACAGAAAAGGCTCTCGAAAAAGGAGATAAATTAACATGCGCATTCTTTATCGGTTCAGATCAAATAACTCCAAAAGGAGAGATTGTGAGGGTAATAAAAAAGAATCGGGACAAATACTGTTACGGTGTGAAATTTTTAGACTTAAACCAATTCTATAGAGCGCGAATAGATAAATTCGTGGAAGGCAGTCAAATTAAACCTCGTTAGAAGACCTTAGCCCTTCTAACGAGATAATAAACAATTCTTTATTCTTCAGGTTATCGATTAAAAAAAATTGCTCAAGCTAAGAGTTAGCCCGATTCCTTATTTTCTTCTTTCTCAGTGTCCTGATTATCATCCTCTTTGGCAATACGACCGTGGACATTACCTGGAGGAGGTGTACCCCTTTTCTCACTAGAGACCTTGCATTCGTTATAGTGGGGCTTATCCCTGCGGCTATGTGCCACAATTGCTCTAACCGCCTCCCAGCCTACTTCTTTTCTCTCTGCCATCCCGGTAATTTCCTCAAGGGCAGTTCGATTATCATACGCAATGGGCCTGTATGGTCTCATTGAAATAAGGGCATCATATACATCACTGACAGCGACAATCTCAACCAGTTGGTCCCTGAGTTGCACGCCACGGGGATATCCTGAACCATCCCTTCTCTCATGATGATTTATAGCAACCGCAGTAGAGAGATTCCGAGAATCCCTGAGGTAATAACTAAGCAGTACATAACCAGCTGCCGAGTGATGTGTCAAAACCATCAACTCACTACGGGTAAGAGGGTCAGACTTTTTCAGGATATGAAGGGGAACACAGATCTTACCTATGTCATGAGTGGGGGCGGTTGAAATCTCCATAATCCGTGCCTGATAAGCACTTATCATTTCCTCTGCAAGTAGTGTAGTCAGGACAAATACCACAAGAATATGGCGGTAAGTATAGAAATCTTTCTCTTTGAAATAGTCCAGCGATTCCAAAAGAGGAAGCACAAGATCAACAGTGCCCAGGGACAAAGAAGTAAAGGTTAAGTATAAGGTAAGAATGAGATTTTAAACTGGTATAGCCCATTATATGATAATAGACAGAGGCCGGGATATACCCGGCCTCTGTCTATTATTTGCTTATAATCTTTTTTTAGCGGTTGCTTTAATGGTAAAGGATTTCGCTGTATTTTTGTCATCTGTTTCATTATACCTCGCTGTCACTTTATCTCCAATTTTTATGTCAGTGATTGACGTCTTCATTGTACACTGAATAATTTTTGTTTTATCCTCAACAGTGATA
>JAZFSN010000061.1:0-12944 GCA_036446195.1 Thermodesulfovibrionia bacterium
AAACTCCGTATGGTTTTCTAATGGGGTTTACTTAAATCATGTTTTTTAATAAAATGATATTTGTAAAAGTTAAGTGAAGCTCCCCGCCTACAAGGCGGGGCTTCCGAGCAAGGAATAATTATTTTTATTTATATAGCTGCCTTTCATCCCCGCTCACAGAGCGGGGCATTCAGGCAGCATCCTCGTAATTTCATAAAACAGATGAAAAAAAAGCGAAAAAAAAAAAGTAAATTATTCCAGATTCTGGAATATGCTGCGGTTTATCTAATTATTACTGTCTCCCGCGCGGTACCACTAAAGGCTGTTCACCTCATTAGCGGGTCTCTTGGTAATCTACTATATCTTCTGGTGCCGAGACGCCGCAATATCGCTATTAAAAACCTGCGAAATGCATTTAACGGCAAAAAGAATGAAAAAGAGATCAAAGACATTGCCCGCCAGAGCTGTAAATCGTTCTTTCTCACTTTTTTAGAAGTTATAAGGTTTCGTTCTCTGTTAACAAAACCAGATGCTATTAACAGGCTTAGAGATACGACTGAGAACATAGATGAGCTTTTTCATAAAATGAAAAAGATACATACTGAGTCCGGAGGATGTATTTTCGTAACTCCCCATCTCGGCAGTTGGGAGAGCCTCTCGTATTTCAGCTCGATTGCGGGAGTCCCTGTGGCCGTCGTTGTACGACCACTCAATAATGTTTATCTGGAAAAACTCCTGAATCGTGCTGCCAGCGGACAGGTCATTATTCCAAAAAAAAATGCCCTCTTTGTTCTTCAGAAAACCCTTCGACAGGGAAAGTCCATTGGCATGCTGCCTGACCAGAGTACAATGAAAGGCATTTCTGTTGATTTTTTCGGGCATAAAGCTACTACCACACCTGTTCCAGCAATACTTGCTATTAAATACAGAAGACCAATTGTTGTTGTGGCCTATTGTCGAAAATCGGATAATTACCATTATGAATGTTTTGTCTGTGACCCAATCTGGCCTGCCCTGTACCATCGCGGTTCAGGGTCGGAAGAGTTCAAAAGCAAAAAGGCCGAAATCTTTCGTCTGACTGAAGAGATAAACCGCAAAATGGAAACTATCATCCAAAAATATCCGGAACAGTATCTATGGATTCATAATCGCTGGAAGACATATAAGCATAAAAAAGAAATAATGACATAAAAACCAGGCCGTAGATGGCAGCATTTTGGTATTTTATTATTACAAAAACATTATTCTAAAAGAACCAAAAATTTCTTTCCGGGCTCTTTAGACGAACCCATATGAGATTATAACTGAAGTTCTGAATCATGTAATTCTTTGTATGTGGTAAAATATACCGATGAAATCCCTTATACTTGCAATTACCGGGGCAAGCGGGTCAATTTACGGCATAAGGTTAGTAGAAAAACTTCTTAAGTCCGGGAATAAGGTTCACCTTATCATTTCAAAACAGGCAGTTTATATTATCAGGACTGAAACAGGAGTTAACTGGTCGGGTAAGACAGAATCAGAGATTGAAAAAAAGATACAGAAATACTTTTCCTCCAAAAATGTCAAATACTATAAAGAAGATAACCTGTCAGCACCCGTCTCAAGCGGCTCCTTCATAACAGACGGGATGTTTGTTGTTCCCTGCTCCATGAAGACCCTTTCAGGCATTGCCAATGGTTATGCCAGCAATCTCGTTGAGAGAGCCGCTGATGTTATACTCAAGGAAAACAGAAAACTTATCCTGGCACCCCGTGAAATGCCTTTTAATGCTATACACCTTGAGAATATGCTTAAACTGGCCCGGTTGGGAGTAACAATAGCTCCACCTGTACCGGCTTTTTATCATAAACCAAAAAAAATCAATGATATCATAGATTTTGTCGTCGGAAAAATTCTTGACAGTTCAGGAATAGGCAACAGGCTTTTCAAAAGATGGAAATAGCTTTGAATAATTCAATCAGATAGTATTTTCAATTCCTTATAGTTCCATGCTGGAGTTTATCCCGTACTCCGATACGGGGCGGGTATGACGACTTTTTACGAATGTATCAATTTTGATTTGCATTATATATTTCTTCAAATGTCGGAGCAAGCTTCTTGAAAGAATTCAAAATCTTAGGGTCAAAGTGTTCAGGCATCGTCCTTCCGTCACCTTCTGTTATTATCTTAATAACCTCCTGATGATTAAAAGACGGTTTATAAGGCCTTTTGCTCATTAATGCATCATACTGGTCACAGATGATTACTATCCTGCCTTCAATCGGTGTCTCTTCGCATTTTAACCCATTGGGATATCCTGTGCCGTCCCACCTCTCGTGATGATTTAATGCAATGGATGCACCCATCTGTATAACCGAATGAACAGAACCTGAAAGTATCTTCTCTCCTATTGCAGCATGTGACTTCATAATCTCAAACTCTTCCTCGGTAAGACGCCCGGGTTTTAGAAGTATATTATCAGGTATCCCTATCTTCCCTATGTCATGAAGCGGGCTTGCATAGCTTATTGCATTAATAAAATCTGTCGGCATATTCAGTGACTCGGCTATCCTCTTTGAATAAATGCCCATTCTTGCGATATGAGCGCCTATATCGGTATCTCTGAATTCAGCAACAGATGTTAAACGATATATTATCTCTTCGTTTAAATTGGATAATTCCTGTGTCTGCGTTATTACTGTATCTTCAAGCCTGTGTCTGTAGTCCTTTTCCATTTGCAGGAGATTGATGTACCGGATAGCCTTTTCTATAGTATGGAGAAGATATTCAGATTCGTAGGGCTTTGTAATAAAATCAAACGCCCCCTGCTTTATTGCAGCAATAGCTATATCCATGTCTGCATAGGCAGTCATCAGGACTACTGGTATCTCTGAATCAATGGCATGTATTTTTTCAAGGAGCTCAATACCTGAAACCCCGGGCATCTTAATATCTGTCAATACAAGCTCAACATCGTTTTTCTGAAATTGGACTATCGCCTCTTCCCCACGTTTGCAGGCAATGACAGAATACCCGTATTCCTGAAACAGCTTTGAAATAGAATCAAGGACATAAGTATCATCGTCAACAACAAGAATACACCCCTTATTACTATCCTGGTTCATGTATCCAGCACCTCCCTTATCTTTCTTAAAAGGTTATTTGGTAAAACAGGCTTTGAAATGAAGTTTAATCCTTTTTCAAGGATTCCATTTGTATGGATAATGCCTTCAGTATACCCGCTTGTAAAAATCACCTTAATATCAGATCTTACCTTCTTTATCTCTTCATAAACCTCCTTGCCCTTCTTCAATACCTCTTCCAGGGCCGGTTTCGGCGATGCCTCATCTATCAGCATGCCGCTCATGCGCACAATTCGGGAGAGAGAGCTTTTTTCTCCAAATCTTTAACCTGATCCCCGCGTCATCTGTTTCAACTTTTTGTCCTATGAAAATTTTCTAACTTTTTCAGCAAATTCCCTGATATCCGGGATATTATTTTTGATTGTTACAATATTCTGCCAGTTGATCTTTAAATATTGGTGGATGGTCTCGTTTCTGTGTTTTGTAAGAGGGGCTATCTTCAAGACAATATCTCCTGTAAACTCATAACAGGCAAGCACTGTATCCTTGTAAGTGTCAGGAATATTTCTCTTTTTGGCTTTCAGGAATTCTTCTGAAATATCAACGAGACAGAGAATTAAATCATTTATTGTCTTATCAAGGATATTTCTTGTGTCCCTGTCTGCAAAATAACGGTCTCTGTCAACCCCTTGAATCTTTTTAATAAAATATTCAATAGTTTCATCAAGAAAAATAAGAAGTCTTTCGATCTTAGGTTTCATTTTAAGAAACAGTTTCTCTCCTGAACCTTATACTCTCTGCCTCATGCAGCGCTCTGTGTGCCAGGCTGTAGAGGGTGTCAGTATCGGGCTCAACAAGTGGTATCCCTTTCATAGCCTCCTGTATTATAAAAGGAGATTCGTCTTCATCATCCAGCCTTAGTATTTTTATATCCCTGTCACCGGACATCAGAATATTATCAATACATTTTGATGTCTCTTTTTCATCCTTTGTATTAAAATAGACGGCAAGATCAATATCAGACCTCTTATGCACATCCCCTTTTGCAAAAGAACCAAAAAGATAAGCAAGGGAAATCTTCCCTTCCTTATATAAATCTGCAAGGGTCTGCTGTAATTTTATTATATCTGTATCTTCAGTCATAATAATTAAAGTATATCATAAATTTAATAAGCTTCAAGCTTCAAGTTGCAGGTTTCAGGTTTTTACTTGCATCCTGCAGATGATACTCTTTGTATCCTGAATCATCTATCCAGCACCTCCCTTATCTTTCTTAAAAGGTCATTTGGTGAGACAGGTTTTGAGATGAAGTTTAATCCTTTTTCAAGGGTTCCATTTGCATGGATAGTGCCTTCAGTATACCCGCTTGTAAATATTGCTTTTATATCTGGTCTTACCTTCTTTATCTCTTCATAAACCTCCTTGCCCTTCTTTTTGGGCATTACAACATCAAGGATAAGGAGCTGAATCTTCTCTTTATTTTCCATGAATTTCTCTATCGCATCCTCTCCGTTAACTGCCTCTATGACTGTAAAGCCATACTCTTCAAGAATAAGCTTGAGAGATAACCTAACTGCTGATTCATCCTCTGCTACAAGCACTGTCTCTGTTCCGCCAATGAGAGGGGCTTCTGCCGGCTTCTCCTCCTTAACCTTTTCTTTTATCAGAGGTAAATATATCTTACACGTTGTGCCTTTCTCTTTTTCACTATAGACATTAATGTAGCCATTATGCTGCTTAATAATTCCGTATACAATTGCAAGCCCCAGCCCTGTGCCTTTCCCCACTTCTTTGGTTGTAAAAAAGGGTTCAAATATTCTCTCCCTCGTCTCATCGTCCATGCCGGTACCTGTATCTGTAACTGATAAAAGCGCATACGTGCCCGGCTTTCCATATCCATGGGTTTTTATATATTTATTATCTAATTCCACACGTTCCGTATTAATGGTTAATATCCCTCCATCAGGCATGGCATCCCGTGCGTTTGTTGCAAGATTCATCAAGACCTGTTCTATCTGACCACTGTCTGCCACTATAAGCAAATCTTTATCTGTAAGTTCAGTCCTGAATTCAATATCTTCACAGATAACCCCTGATAAAAGACTTTCAGATTTCTTAATAATATTATTCAGATCTATTGGCAAGGGGTTGATTATCTGTTTTCTGCTGAAAGAAAGGAGCCCCCGGGTTAAGGCTGCAGCCCTTTCTGATGAGGTGAGTATTGCATCAACATAGGTCCTTAATGTGTCATCATCTTTACCCATCTTCATCAGCAGGATATTTCCATAGCTCATTATAGCTGTGAGTATATTGTTAAAGTCATGGGCTATCCCTCCGGCAAGCTGGCCGATTGCCTCCATTTTTTGGGCATGACGGAGTTGGGTTTCAAGTTGTTTACGTACGGTGATGTCACGTCCCTCAGGCACCAGATATTTGATCTTCCCTTCTTCATCATAAATTGGGTGCATGCTGAATTCGACCCACATCAGTGATCCGGCGGCCATCTGGACTTGAATCTCATGAGCAAATGTCTCTCCTGAAGCACATCTTTTTATGTCCTCCTTAATCGTTTGTCGTACCTCCTCAGAATGTGCCCACCAGTATGTGTCATATAACATCTTTCCCATAACATCTTCCCGTTTGATTCCGGCAATTTCTATAGGCGTATTATTTACAAATATAACTTTCCCACCGGGGTCCAGCACACCAACAAAAGTGAGTAGATCGTTCAAAGTGCCTAAAAAGAACTTTTCACTCTCCTGCAGCGCATCCACCGCTTGCTTGCGCTCAGCGATGCGCTTCCTTACTGTCCCCAGAACTCCAATCCAGGCAAATAGTAAGATCGGCAAAGCAACGATGGCAGATATAACAGTGAAAAACGCCTGTTGGCGTTTCGCGTAAAGAGCGGCCTCTATGCGCTCCTGCATGGCTAAGGCAATCTGCTGCATTCCTTTGGCGTAAATCAGCTTCTGCTCTTCATACTCCTCACCATATAGCAGGGCTGTGGCAGCTTTGCGATTTCCATGACGCACCAAGTCGAATGCTCTGTTCTCCATTGCGACCAGTTTGATATTGGCGGCATCTGTCCGGGCTGCGGCTTTACTCATGAAGGTCTCAGGAGCCAGCCTCGTGGCTTCTTTGATAGCAGTATTTAGGTGCGGTTCGAAACTTCGGTAACGCTCTTCCCACTGCAGATCGCCGGTAGCGACAGCCATGCGTGCTGACATAGTCAGAACCTCATCAAGATGAGTTATGATTCCGTTCAACTCCTGTAGTCGGAAGTCTTGTGTCTTGGTCGTCTCAAATTCTTTATACGAACTGAAAACAAGCCAGCTCAAACCCGCAAACAGTGTAATTGTAAGAACCAACGCGAATGTAAAGACCTTAATGGGGAAGGGGCTTGCTAATATGCTTTTATTTTGTACCATTGGCGCAGGTGCAACGTTATTCTTTTATGAAGTTAGGTTTTTTAATTACAAAATAAACCACGATTTTTATCTCCTCCGCCTCCTTGAACAAAAAAGGTTTTTATGTCAGTATTATCGATTAAATTTTTTGTAGTGTCAATCTTTTTCCTTCCTTAGCGGAGAAAAGCTGCAAATTCTACATCTATATAGAATCACTATTGATTCCTGTAAATCTAATGTCCTATGCCTGTCCTCGCCTGCCTGCAGGCAGGCGGGAGTAACAGAAAGGACTGTAGAGAATAGTTGTAATTCTAAATAAATATTAAGGAAAAGATATAACTGATTTAGCATCCTATATTAAAGAGGCAAGCAGATAGACAGTTCTGAGAGTTGTAAATCTTGCATAAATATGGTTACAATATTCAATCTATGAATAAAATCTTTCTTATCGACGTAACAAACAGGGATGGTGTGCAGACATCACGCATATTACTCAGCAAGCTCGCCAAAACAATGATTAATATCTATCTTGACGACATGGGGATATTTCAAAGCGAGATAGGCTTTCCCACAATCAAACATGAGGTCAACTATGTAAACGCCAATCTTGAACTTGCTAAAAAAGGTGTGATTAAGAGAATGCACCTTGAGGGATGGTGCAGGGCTGTTAAAGGAGATGTAGAGCTTACTTTTAAAAACTGCCCGGATATCAAACACCTTAATATCTCAATTTCCACCTCTGAGATAATGATTCAGGGCAAGTTTCAGGGCAGGAAGGTATGGAGTGATATACTCAATTCAATGGTTGACGCCTTAAAAACAGCAAAAGCACTTGGTGCAGAGACCATAGGGGTTAATGCAGAGGATGCATCGCGGACAGATATTGAGAGACTAATAGAATTTGCTCAGGCTGGAAAGGAAAACGGTGCTAACCGCTTCCGCTATTGCGATACACTCGGTGCTGATGACCCTATAACAATTTATCAACGAATAAAACATATTGCAGAGACAACGAAATTCCCTATAGAAATGCACTGTCATAATGATCTTGGTATGGCTGAGGCTGTTTCTGTTGCCGGTGCGCAGGGTGCTGTAGAAAATGGGGTTGATGCCTACATAAACACTACAATCAATGGTTTTGGTGAGCGGGCAGGGAACTGTGACCTTGTCTCCACAATACTGGCTCTCAAATATTCACATGGTTTTGGAGATAAGGTTCATCTGGATGAGCATATTGATTTAAAGAAATCATGGAGGATTGCACGCTATGCATCTTATGCCTTTGGCATTCCCATTCCGATGAACCAGGCCGGTGTGGGTGCCAATGCCTTTGCCCATGAGTCAGGCATACATGCCGATGGTGCACTTAAAGACAGGCGCAACTATGAACTCTATGACCCTGAGGATGTAGGCAGAGGAGAACCTGAACTACTTGAAACTGGCAGGATAATAACTACAGGTGAGTATGGCGGCCTAAAAGGCTTCAGGCATGTATATGATAAGCTTGGTATTCATTTCCATGATGATAAAGACGCACGGAGAGTTTTTGAGCTTGTTCAATACGCAAACCTGCATAATCAGAAACCTCTTACAGATGATGAATTAAGGTTTATTGCAAAACATCCTGAAATAGTATGCAAAATCCTTGCGTTTACTCCTCAATTTCCAAATAATGTATAAAATCACCCTTATCCCGGGAGACGGCATTGGCCCTGAAGTAACAGAAGCAACAAAAAGGGTTCTCGAAGCCACGGGCGTTTCACTGGAGTGGGATATCCAGGAAGCCGGCGAAGAGATATATCAAAAAGAAGGGACACCTTTACCTGAGAGGGTGTTTGACTCCATCAGGAAAAATAAAATTTCCCTCAAAGGGCCGATTACCACCCCCGTAGGTTCGGGGTTTAGAAGTGTAAATGTTCTCCTGAGACAGACCCTTAATCTTTTCTGTTGTCTGAGACCCTGTAAAAGCTATGCAGGAGCCAAAACAGGATATAAAAATATTGACCTTGTTATCATAAGAGAAAATACCGAAGATCTTTATGCGGGCATTGAGTATCAAAAAGGCTCTGAAGGTGCACATTCAATTATTGAAGCTGTCAAACGAATCAATGGAAAAACAATACGAATGGATTCGGGTATAAGCATAAAGCCGATTTCTGTTTATGCTTCAGAGCGCATTGTCCATTTTGCCTTTGAATATGCCAGAAAAAATAAAAGGCAGAAGGTAACTGCCGTGCATAAGGCAAATATCATGAAATACTCTGACGGTTTATTCCTTGAGGTGGCGAGGGAAATCGCAAAAAAATATTCAGATATTGAATTTGAAGACAAAATAGTTGATAATATGTGTATGCAGCTTGTTCAAAAGCCCGGGCTTTATGATGTTCTTGTCCTGCCAAATCTCTATGGTGACATTGTCTCAGACCTTGCCGCAGGCCTGATCGGAGGCCTCGGCCTGGCCCCAGGCGCAAATATTGGTGATGAGTTTGCTGTTTTTGAGGCTACACATGGAAGTGCGCCAAGATACAAAGGACTGAACAAGGTAAACCCTATGGCAATGATTCTAAGCGGTGTTATGATGTTAAGACATATCGGTGAAGTAACTGCTGCAGAAAAACTGGATAATGCCCTTGCCTCGGTTATAAAAGAGGGAAAATCAGTTACTTACGATATAAAGTCCACCCCCGATGACGCATCTGCTGCGACCACATCAGAAGTGGCTGATGCTATCATCAAAAAAATTTCCTGATTAATAATATATGGAATCAGTCTTTGTAAGTTTTTTAATTATTATCTTCTGCCTCATTGTCATCGCTTTAGTTTCAAGCTCGGAAGCCGCCTTTACTGCGGTCAATAGAATCAGGCTGAGACATCTGATTGAAAAAGGCAACAGCCGTGCAAAAACCGTCCAGAAAATGCGCGATTCCCATGACCGTCTGTTCAGCGCTGTTATCCTTTCAGGGAACCTGTTTACCATCCTTGCAACATCAATCGGCACTGCTGTAGCGCTTAATTTTTTCGGGGAAGATGCCGGCGTTGTAATCGCAACGGTTGTTATGACTTTTCTCACAGTTGTCTTTGGCGAACTCACACCAAAGATTTATGCTGTCACACACGCAGAGAGTGTTTCATTGGCTCTTGCAAAGCCGATAGATGCATATATCAAGCTAATTTCGCCCTTAATCGTAGTTTTTAACAAATCCTCAAACTTTATAATCAAACTCCTGGGCGGAGACGTGAAAACCACCAAGCCGTTTCTGACCGAGGAAGAGATGAAGTCAATGATAAACATTGGAGAGGAAGAAGGTACTCTTGAAAAAGATGAAAAAGAGATGCTCCACAATGTTTTTGAATTCGGCGACAAGAAGGTCTCGGAGGCAATGGTACCGAGAACCGAAATAGTGACCATCCAGGATGACGCTCTTGTAGCTGATGTACTTAAGCTTGTATCAACAAAGGGCTATTCTCGTTATCCGGTCATCAAAGAGAATGTGGACAACATTATCGGAGTGCTGTATATAAAGGATATTTTGTTGAAAATGTCAAAAGAAGAGGTTACCGGTAACACTCCGATAAAGAACCTTGTTAGAGATGCTTATTATATTCCCGAAAGCAAAATGGTAACCGAACTCCTTGATGACATGCAGAAGAATAAATTCCAGCTTTCAATTATTGTTGATGAGCACGGCGGCACTGCAGGGTTTATAACTCTCGAGGATATAATGGAAGAGATAGTCGGCGGGCTTCAGGATGAATTTGAAGCCATTGAAGCTGAAAAAGAGGTTGAGATTGTTGATGAGAGCACCTTTGTCGTATCAGGCTCTACAGGAATTGACGAGATTATCGACCTTATAGGCGTTGACATTAAGAGTGAAGATTTTAACACCATAGGCGGATTTTTATTCGGACTCTTTGGCCATCTCCCTAAGGTAGGGGAGCAGCTGCGATATCATAATCTTAAATTCCTTATGCTTGAGATAGAGAACAAAAAAATAGAGAGAATAAAGATAACAAAAATTTAGTCTTCACATTTAATTTATTTGACTTCAATATTGGGTGAAACCCCTTTATGAGTCGTAGACATACCCGAGCCGATTCGACTAAAGAAAATTTGTGGGGTTGCGCACCCCACACCCGCGGTTCTTCTTTTGCGTGGCCAAAAGAAAAACGAAGAAAAGGCCACCCGTGATTATTTTTATACGGCCTGTTTCACTCCTGCTCGGTAAAATTATTCAAACTCCCCCCACCGTTTTGCTTCGCCCCTAGAAATCTTAAAGCGATTTCAGGGACTAAGTCCCGGAAATGCAAAGCATTTCACGGGGCAAATCGAAGCAGTGGGGGTCAAACAGTATAGAGTTTCTTGGCCCCATAGCTCATAGGCAATAGCCTATACGGGGCTTACCCTCACAGCCGCTCACAGACCTAAAATAATCAATGGGATACAAAACATAGTCGGAGCCTACCAATGACCAGCGAGCCTGCCTACCGGTCAGGCAGGTAGTTTGAACAGTTTGAACAATTTCTCTTCTCTACATTGAGATTCCCCTTATGTAGAGGGATGCGATAAGTGACTTCCGGGGTTCTTTACAGATGCCTTACAAATCCTGAACACATGGGAAAAATGAACTACCCCGCAGCAGAGCTGCGAGGTATCAGGTCTGTCATTCCGGCCCTGGTCGCCTTCGGCGCCGCCTGAGGCGGGTAAACTTGTCCGGAATCTTTTTTCAAGAATGATTCCGGACAAGCCGGAATGACAAAAGTTACGAAAACTATTGAAACCCCGAAGCAGATCTTCGAGGAATTCTTTTGATTAATAGAGATCAATGTATAGCTTTTATAAATTCTGTATATTCCAAAGGTGGGTAGGAAATTTCCAAGCCAAAGCTGTTTAATAAGCCATAAGGCCGGATCCTCTTTGTATATAACCAGACAATCTCGCAAGGGAATATTATTATTGTTTCTCCTGAAGGGATTATAAATTCAAGTTGAAGTCTTTTGCCAGGAATAAAATCTTCAACGGTATCTGTAACGGTAGTTTTGATATTTGCACCGCATTCAGAAACATTTTTTATGAATCCAATATAATTATTAGTGCCTGAGGTAATTCTGGCTTCTAAATCAAGTTCTTTCCTCTCGTAACGCCGTGGGTTTCGTTTTTTCATAAATGTCCCTGCTGTCACGCATTCTAACGCTGGCTTTATTTTGTTATGATTTTTATTTTAGTACTCCTTATATTACCTTTCTTTTCCCCGGCTGAACCAGAAGATTTTGCCGTTAACTTGCCGGCTTTCGATCTCTATTGTTGTATACCGGCTACTGAAGGCAATTTTCAACTCAATTGTATCATACGGGATCATATCTGAAATCTCAATGTATTATGAAATCAAGATTCCAGCACCTCCTGAATAACCTTCCTGTCAACATCTTCCTCTATTCGAACTCTGCCGATAGACTCAGGGAGGATAAAACTCAGCTTTCCTGCCTTAACTTTTTTATCAACTTCCATGGCTTTGATAAGGGCTGAAGCTTTAATATCAGCAGGGATCACTACCGGGAGATTAAATGATTCTATAAGGCGCTTTATGCGTACCAAACTCTCTTTTTTACATATTTTGAGTTTAACCGCTAAATCGGCAGCAGCGCACATACCCATCGCAATTGCTTCTCCATGCAGAAACCTTTTATAATCCGTCACGGTTTCAATGGCATGTCCAATCGTATGGCCGAAGTTCAGCACTGCCCTTACCCCTGACTCCCTCTCATCCCTGGATACAATATCTGCCTTAATTTCACATGATCGCTGAATAACATGGATAAGATTATCTCCGGTAATAAAGGCTTCATTCCCTTTATTCTCCAGAAAATTAAAGAGTTCGCTGTCAGAAATAATACCGTATTTTATTACCTCGGCAATTCCAGCACGGAGTTCTCTCTCCGGAAGGGTTTTTAGTATATCAATATCAATTAACACAAGAGACGGCTGATAGAATGTCCCTATCATATTCTTGCCCAGCGGGTGGTTAACCCCTGTCTTGCCTCCAACTGAGCTGTCCACCTGTGCAAGAAGGGTTGTCGGAACCTGGACATATCGTATCCCTCTCATATAGGTTGAAGCAACGAAACCTGTGATATCCCCGATAACACCGCCGCCAAGCGCAACAAGAAGCGAACCTCTGTCAAAACGCGCCTTGAGAAGTTCCCCGTGTAAATAAGAAACCCATAAAGAATCTTTATATTCCTCCCCGTCAGGCAAAAGAAAAACCTCAGGCTCCATACCACATTTCTCCATTGACTTCAGAACAATATCCTTATACAGGGGGAAAATTGTTTTATTGCTCACAACAGCAACACTGGATGGTCTGAATTCCAGCAGTCTGAGACCGAGTTTCTGAAAGACCTTACTTCCAATCATGATCGTATAACTCCGTTCTTTCAGTTCCACACTCACATTCTGCATATCAAGCCCCAGCATCTCTATGATTTCCTGTGCAGT
>JAZFSN010000062.1:0-10047 GCA_036446195.1 Thermodesulfovibrionia bacterium
ACCGTTACAATTGTTCTGTACCTCCATACACCTGTAACTGTCCTGAACACCCTGGAAATCCTGTACCCCCGCAACCTTTTTTTAATATGGTCAGGAAGGTGCGGATATGCCCTGCCTGCTATTACCACGACTGCATCCGCCTCTCCTGATTCTTTACTACCGCCTATACTGTAGTATTCAGGATTTTTATACTCCCACGTAAATCTGAGGGAAGACTTCTGGACCCATTTCATCAGAGGAGGTTTTTTATATTTATATATTATACTTTTATCCGTGGACAGGTCAAGAATGGGTACAGTGACCGCCGGGTTAACAACGGATCTTTTTTGCGGCAGGGTGAAAACCTCAATATTTTTAATCTCAAGGGAATTCAGGTACTGACCTGCATTTTTCAGGTTTACCGGACTCATCTTTAGTAAAAACGGCCGGTATACAAATATCGCCAAAACGAGTGACGAGGCCACAATGCACAGGGCAATAAATCTCCTGAGCTCCATGGTTTTTATTTCCTGCAGTGCATAAGAAGCCATTAATGTAACCATTGGAAATGCTATGAGAAGATAGCGTATTCTCCTGATCTGAAATACAGCTACAAGAAGAAACATCAGCCATACTATAATGAGATATCTTAAATCCTTTTTCCTGAAGGCAATAAATGCAGAAAACAATGCCGAGATTGTAATAAATGGATGCACCTGAAAAAGAAAAGTAGATACAAAACTCTCTGACCATCGTTTCAGGCCCGGCCTTTGATACTCAAGCAAAAACCTGATTTGGCCTGAAATGACATCAAATTTATAAAGGATTACAATCCCGATAAAAAACCCGGCAATCAGGGCAATTGAGCACCCGCGAGAAAAAATAACTCGCTTCGTCCACCCCCTCCCCTGCCCTTTCCACCCGAAGGGGAGAGTTAGAGCCTGCCCCGTACTTGATACGGGGGTGGAAGGGACTTTCAGATATACCAAAAATATAACAACCAAAACTGAAAGCATGAGCCATGTTGAATATTTGGAAAAAAAGGCAAAGAATATAGCGACAGATGAAATAGCAATCCAAACCCCTCCTTTCTCCATTGCTTTTATAAATGTAAAAAGTGACAGCATGAGAAAAAACATGACAGGGACATCAATAAGCATGGTAGGTACCTGTGAAAATATGTAGGGAATACCCAGAAACAGTAACCCTGCAAAAAATCCCGTGTTTTTGTCCCAGAGAGTCTTTCCTGTCAGATATATAAGCACCGCGGTCATTGAAAAAAGAGAGGTTGTAAAAATCTGTATATATGTCCGGTATTCGCCGAAGAACTTAAAAATCAGGCCATACAGAAAAGGCACGAGAGGCAGATCAGTCCATACATCGATATTTCTTCCCCATTCCTCTATGAAATATTTTATTCCGTACACCTCAAGATGTTTGGCCTGCGTAAAATATCTTGAGGTGTCTACAATAACCTCCGGCTCTTCCCAGAACAGCACACTAATTACAAAGGATGAAAGAAAAAGGAATATGCCGGGATAACGTTCAGGAAAAGATACCTTTGAAAATGCATAGGCAATAATTACCCCTAAAACAAGAATGGCAAAAATATTTATTATATTTACATCTGAGAATGTCCAGGACCACCTTGTAAGCCTGTTGTCATCAAGGTTACGGAACATAAACTGGATGAGAAAAACGGATAAGGTAAGCATGGAAAATATCAGGATACAGCCGGTTTTATTATACGATGAGGAATTATCTGACATTATTATGATTCAGGAACCCTGGAAATGTTACTTGTTTTTTTAGAAATTTATTTGTAGTGGAGGGTTTCAGTTTATTCGTGCTGTTCAGTAATTATTATTGAAAACGGTATAACTAATACCCTATCCATAATTTAGAATATCATTCCCGCGAAAATGGGAATCCAGAAAAAATTAACCTGGATTCCCGATCAAGTCGGGAATGACGAATATACAAAATGATTTCTCAATGATAGAAATCCTTAGGACATTATTAATACACGTGCCAATAGTTCCCGGTTCTTAGTTATTCTTACCATGAAATTACTTTATCATGAGAAAAAATCTCGTCAATAACAGTCTCATACGGAATATCTTTTTTTGAAAGCTCAATAACCTTCACGTCATGGTCTTTGGACTGAGTATCTATCACCTTTTGGGACAATTCTGTCTGGCTGTCATTAATAATATGAAGGATTTTCATTCTCATCTCCAGTTAAAACTGATTCTGAGCTATTGTAAAAACGGGGTCAGGGTCATCTCTGTCAGGAGACTTCCCTGAACCCCTACTGTTTTTTTTACAGCACTATAACTCTGTCGGCCTCATGATTCATTGTGGCATTGTCAAACTGGCTTCCGCACCCTATTTTTTCAGGAATCCCTTCTTTAGATATTCCCATCTTGCCGGCATTGTAGTCACAATAATTAATGCTGACCCCTGATTCACTACAAAGGCCTGCAAGAGAAGGATTATTCAGGAGGTTAACCCCTATATCCATGATAAATATAATAACCTCATGGCCTTTTGAGACGGCAGCCTTTGTGAGGCCTACTATATCATCAACGTGTCTGTCTGTATTAACAAAAATACCAAGCTTCATGGGAAAATCACTCCCTTATTTAACCATAGGATACTTTTTAGGATCCAGCCTTGACCATTCAGCTATTGAGCCCACATAATTCCTGACATTTGGATAACCCAATACATGTTTAAGAATAATATAGGTGTGGGCTGCGCGTATACCTGCCTGGCAGTAAGTTATTATCTCTTTATCGCCCTTAACGCCCTTTGCCTCATAGGCGGACTTTAAATCCCCGGCTGATTTAAAAGTTCCATCCTTTTTTACATTAGTAGAGCGAAATTCGAGAAGGACAGCGCCTGGTATATGGCCTCCTCTTTTGTTTCTCCTCGGATTCCCCTTATACTCCTGCTTAGCCCGGGTATCTACCAGCAGAACCTTGTCATTATTGAGATTCTGTAATACGTAATCCGCGCTGGCCAGGATAGACGGGTCAGGTGTAGCGCTATACTTTGTTGCATCTACTTTCGGAGGCGGCCCGGAAACAGTTTTACGCTTTTCTCTGGCCCATTTTTTAATTCCACCATCTAAATAGCTTACTTTTTCGTGACCAAAATACTTCATAAGCCAGAATGCATTTACACTGAAAGGGTTTCCAGAATCGGCCCCGTAAATCACTACATGAGTATCATTACTGATTCCAAATTTACTCATCAGCGCCTCGAACTTTGCCTTGTCCGGCGGCTTGACGCCGTTGCCCAGGACGTTTAGCAGGCCCTTGGTGCTAAGAAACATCGCGCCATCAACATGTTTCATTCCATATGCCTTTGGCGCCTGTGGAGCCGGCGTACCCACATGTACAATCCGTTTGCCTCCCATATTATCTGCAAGCCACTGAGTATCAACAATTGCCGGAGCACCAGATGCAAAGGCATTCTGATACCCGAAAGACAGGAATATCAGAACGAGCAACGAAAAGACTCCTGACACGATTCCACTGCGAAGAAACACCTTACTCCCCCTCTTGCGTTCAAACATTGTTTGTACCTCCTCCAAAATTGAATTCTCTTCCGACTAGACGTCGAAAAAACGTTTATCTTTGATTAGTCAGGACGGCAGCACTAATCATAAATAATACATTATCTTATGTCAAGTTCTCTTTAAAAAAGTTTTTAAGATGTTAATATAACATTAAAAGTGAAAAAAAATATCTATAAGGTTGTATCTGGAAACAGGACGGAAAGGCTTGACGTATTTGTATCCACAAAGAGCGGCCTGTCCCGCTCTTATGTTCAGAGGCTTATAAAAGAAGGTCTGATTTTTGTCAATTCACTTCCGGAAAAAGCCGGCTATAAGATAAGAAATAATGACCTGATAGAGTTAACTGTCCCTGACGAGCCAGAGGTTACCATTGTACCTGAAGATATTCCATTAGATATTATATGGGAAGACAGCCATATTGCAGTTATAAACAAGCCCCATGGCATGGTAATATATCCTGCCGCAGGGCATAAAAGTGGAACACTTCTTAATGCTTTAATCTCAAAATTTGGCAGGCTTTCTGCTATTGGCGGGCCATTGAGGCCAGGCATTGTTCATCGTCTTGACAAAGACACTTCGGGATTAATAGTCGTCGCCAAAGATGACGCAGGTTATTTAAGCCTCAGTAAACAATTCAAAGAAAGGGAAGTTCAAAAGATTTATCTCGCTCTGTTGTACGGTAATCCCAAAAATGACAGCGGGGAAATAAACTCTGCCATAGGCTTCTCGATGACGGACAGAAAGAGGATGTCTATAAAAACAAAAAAGGGGAAAGAGGCGATTACCCTGTTTGAAGTTGTCAAAAGATATAAATCCGCTGCTCTGGTAAAAGTCAGAATCATTACAGGGCGCACTCACCAGATCAGAGTCCATTTTGCCGCATCAGGTTATCCGGTACTGGGGGATAAGACCTACGGCAGGAAAACTGTCATTAAATACGGGCAAAAAACCATGCATTTCAACCGCCAGATGCTTCATGCCTGCAGTTTGAAATTCAGGTACCCGGCAGATAACAGACTTTTAGAATTAACCGCTCCGTTACCGGAAGACATGGAAAAGGCTATTAAGGAACTGTCTGAATGCACATAGGAAAGATACAGGATTAAGGTTAAGGTTAAGGTTAAGATAAGCCTACCGGCAGTCAGGCAGGGATGCCGGCTTAGTTAAGATTTGATGGCAGTCTGTTCACTTTCAGAATCCTGTATTTCTTCCTTATAACCGCAGCCTTTTTTAAGGCATACAAGGGATTCTTCTTTTTTTGTTCTTTTCTCCACTAAAATTCCTGTACCGCATTCAGGACATTTTCTGGAAACAGGTCTGTACCATGTTGCAAACTTGCATTTGGGATATTTACTGCAGCTGTAGAAAATCTTGCCTTTCCTTGTCCTTCTCTCAACAAGCTCTCCATCGTCTTCCGGACATTTAACGCCAGTGCCTATTGGCTTTGTTGTCTTGCATTCCGGATATTTACTGCATGCCATAAACTTTCCAAACCTTCCCGATTTTATCACCATTGGAGAGTCGCACTTTTTACACTTTTCATCTGTCTGCTCTATCTCCTCACTCTGTCTTTTGTGTTCAGGCAGTTCAGTGCCCTGTGTTTCAACGGGTTTTGAATTCTTACATTCAGGGAATCCGGAACAGGCCATAAACCTGCCGTGTCTTCCCCATTTAATGACCATGGGACTATTGCATTTCTCGCACACCTGGTCCGTAGGAATATCTTTTGGTTTTACCCTGCCGAGATTTTCCATTGCCTCCGTAAGATCTTTATCAAAAGGCTTATAAAAATCCATCACAATATTATTCCACTTAAATACTCCTTCTTCGATTTTGTCAAGGTTGTTTTCCATCTTTGCGGTAAAATTATAATCCATCAGCTCAGGGAATCTTTCAACAAGCAGATCATTAACAACTATACCCAGCTCAAACGGTTTAAACTTGCCATCATGCCTCTCCACATAGTTTCTTTCCTGTATTGTTGAGAGGATAGCTGCATACGTACTGGGCCTCCCAATGCCCTTTGCCTCAAGTTCCCTGACAAGGGTTGCTTCTGTATATCTGGGCGGCGGCTGTGTAAAATGCTGTTTTGGAGCAATAATTATTGTCCTGAGCACATCCCCATCTTTTAATGGGGGCAGTATTCCCTCTTCCTCTTTGGCCTCATCAACGCCCTCTGTATACAGTGTCATAAAACCTGGAAATTTTATGACTGTGCCCGTTACCCTGAACATATATTTATTTGCCGTTATGTCAACTGAGGTCTGTTCAAGAAGCGTAACACTCATCTGGCTTGCAAGAAAACGGTTCCAGGCAAGGCTGTAAAGGCGATATTGATCCCTTGACAGATATGCCTTCAGGCTGTCAGGTTTCCTGAGGACGGATGTGGGCCTTATTGCTTCATGTCCTTCCTGGGCTGACTTTTTACTTTTATAAACAGGGGTTTTCTGCGGTGCATACTTACTGCCAAATTCCTTAATTATGAACTCTCTTGCCTCCTTCTGTGCCTCAGAAGCAACCCTGACAGAATCAGTCCTCATATAGGTTATAAGGCCAACCGAACCTTCGGCCCCGAGTTCAAGGCCTTCATAAAGCTGTTGGGCAACAAGCATGGTCTTTTTAGCGGTAAACTTAAGCTTCCTTGATGCCTCCTGCTGAAGTGTACTTGTGATAAAAGGAGGAGCGGGAAAGCGTTTTCTATTCTTTTTTTCTATCTTTGTTACGATGAAGGTTTTATTATCTAAATCTTCTGCTATGCCTTTTGATTCTGATTCATTTTTAATGTCCGCTTTCAGCCCGTTTATATGGAAAAGTTTTGCATCAAACTGCGGCGGTTCTTTTCCTTCAAAAGTTGCTGTTATACTCCAGTACTCCTCAGAGCTGAATGCCTCAATTTCCCGTTCCCTGTCCACGACAAGTCTAAGTGCCACAGATTGAACCCTGCCGGCGCTAAGACCTCGCCTTACTTTACGCCACAATAAAGGCGACAGTTTATAGCCCACAAGCCTGTCCAGCACTCTTCTTGCCTGCTGGGCGTTGACAAGATCCATATTAATCTTTCTCGGCTTTTTTAAGGCTTCTATTACTGCCTTTTTGGTTATTTCATTAAACTCTACTCTGAAAATCCTGTCTGAATCGCCATTTAACTCCCCTGCGATATGCCATGCTATGGCCTCTCCCTCTCTGTCCGGATCCGGCCCGAGAAAAATCCTGTCGGCATTCTTCGCGGTTTTCTTTAAATCCCTTAAAATCTTTACCTTACTCTCAATCACAACATATTTTGGGGCGAAATTTTTCTCTACATCAACACCAAGCTCTTTTTTGGGAAGATCTTTTACATGTCCGACGGACGCCTTTATGGTAAATTCCTTGCCAAGAAATTTGCTAAGGGTCTTTACCTTTGCCGGAGACTCTACAATTAAAAGTGATTTCATAATTCAGTTGTTAGTTGTCAGTTGTCAGTTATCAGTAAAAAACCTGATCCCTGAACCCCGATCCCTGATCCCTGTTGTTAGTTGTCAGTTGTCAGTTGTCAGGTGTCAGTTGTCAGGTGTCAGTTATCTGATCCCTGAACCCCGATCCCTGATCCCTGTTGTTAGTTGTCAGTTGTCAGTTATCTGAACCCCGATCCCTGATCCCTGTTGTTAGTTGTCAGTTGTCAGGTGTCAGTTATCTGATCCCTGAACCCCGATCCCTGATCCCTGTTGTTAGTTGTCAGTTGTCAGGTGTCAGTTATCTGATCCCTGAACCCCGATCCCTGATCCCTGTTCCCTGTTTTAGTTAAGATAAAAACGTTTCCCATCTGTCTGTCTTACAACTTCCTTAAGTTCAAGGTTTAGCAGTAACGACAATACACTGCCAGTCGGCATATTAATTTCTCTAACAATAGTGTCTATATGTTTTGGTTCATTGCTCAAACAGCTGTAAAGCGTCTTTTCTTCATCGGTCATTGCAGGAAGCGGTTTTTCAGACATCAATTTGTCTTCCATTATGACGCCCCTTAATTGAGGCCTCAGCTCATCAATTACCTCTTCAGCGCTCTCAACAAGTTTTGCTCCTTTTTTAATAAGATCATTGGTGCCCCTGGAGGTCCTGGACGTAATATTTCCCGGCACTGCAAACACCTCCTTGCCCTGTTCAAGGGCATAGCGTACTGTAATTAAAGAACCGCTGTCAACAGTTGCCTCTATTACAAGAACCCCAAATGACAGAGCGCTGATAATCCTGTTTCTTCTGGGGAAATTCTCCCTATTGGGTTTAGTGCCCAGAGGGAATTCAGTTATAACTGCCCCTGAAGATACAATGGAGCTCATAAGTCCTGTGTTCTCAGGCGGATAAGGAACATCAAGCCCTGAGCCAAGCACTGCTATGGTTCTGCCGCCGGCCTTTAAAGCGCCCCTGTGAGAAGCAGTATCTATTCCCCTTGCCATACCGCTGACAACAGTTAAACCATACTTTGCTATCTTATAACTCATTTTTTCCGTTATCTGAAGGCCGTAGTTTGTAGGGGTTCTTGATCCGACAACAGCAACAGCGTATTTGTCATCATCTTGTATCTCACCTTTGATGTAAAGAACAAGCGGTGCATCGTGAAGATGCCTTAAATTTGATGGATATGATTTATCATTAATAGTAATGAGTTTTGCACCGCTTCTCATTACACCGTCAATCTCTCTCTGAACCATATCCCATTCTTTAAAGCCGATAATACTCTTTGCCCTGTTTTCTCCAATATTTTCAATCTTTTTCAGCTCACTGACAGATAAACTGAAGATATTCTCGGGGTTTCCAAAAGAAGATATAAGCTTCCTCGCAAGAACAGGTCCTAAATCAGGTAAAAAATTAAGGGCAAGCCAGTAACTGAGGTCAGACATGATTTAAAATACAGTTCACAGGGGTCGGGGATCAGTTTTTTGCTGAACCCTGACACCTGACCCCTGAAAGCTATCTTTTTTGCATTTTCTTTAGTTTCAGTCTCAGGGCGTTAAGTTTTATAAAGCCTTCCGCATCCCTTTGGTTATAAATCTTTTCAGCTTCAAAGGTCGCAAATTCAGGGTTATACAGAGACTTTGGTGCCTTCCTGCCAACCACCATACAATTTCCTTTATAAAGCTTGAGTCTTACAGTCCCTGTTACTCCCTTTTGAGATTTATCCATAAAATCCTGAAGCAACTGTCTTTCAGGAGAGAACCAGAAGCCATAATATATAAGTTCAGAATATTTTGGTATCAGGGAATCTCGAAGGTGCATTATCTCTCTATCAAGAGTAATGGACTCAATGCCTCTGTGGGCAATGTGAAGTATTGTCCCGCCCGGCGTTTCATAAATACCCCTGGATTTCATTCCAACAAACCTGTTTTCAACAATATCTACCCTGCCAATACCATTTTTCCCGCCAAAGTAATTAAGTTTCTTCAAAAGTGCCGCAGGAGAAAGGTTAATCCCGTTTACAGATACAGGATTTCCATCCTTAAAACCAATTTTTATATATGTAGCTTTATCAGGAGCCCTTTCCGGCGGTTGTGTCAACGTAAACATATCCGCCGGCGGCTCTACCCAGGGGTCCTCTAAAATTCCGCCTTCATAACTTACATGAAAAAGGTTTCTGTCAATACTGTAAGGCCTTTTCTTTGTCGCGGATACGGGTATGCCGTGTTTTTTTGCATATTTAATCAGAGAAGCCCTTGAATTAAATGGCCATTCCCTCCATGCTGCAATAACCTTTATATCAGGCTTGAGCGCATAATAAGTCAACTCAAATCTTACCTGGTCATTCCCCTTGCCAGTTGCGCCGTGCGCAACTGAATCTGCCTTTTCTTTTTTTGCTATTTCAATCTGTTTTTTTGCTATAAGTGGTCTTGATATTGAACTGCCCAAGAGATAGAAGCCCTCATAAACCGCATTAGCCCTTAACATGGGGAACACATAATCTCTTGCAAACTCCTGCTTTAAATCTATGACACAGACCTTTGAAGCCCCTGTTTTTATTGCCTTTTCCTTTATAGACCTGATATTTTCTTCCTGGCCAAGATCTGCATAAAAGGCTATAACCTCACAGTCATAAGTGTCTTTAAGCCATTTTATAATTACAGATGTATCAAGCCCTCCGGAGTATGCAAGTACAGTTTTTTTAATCTTCATTTATCCTCCCGGCATTCAGATTTATAACCATATCACAAGTTTATAAAAAATGTAAAATATGTATAGCTGTTTAATTACTCATTCATGTCTTTCTTGTTTTTTGTTAGATTCTCTAAAGGAATTTTGATTATGAGAAAAAACTTCCATCAAGGGAGGGATAAAGAAAATATTTCGATAACAGTTTCCTCTCCCCCGGGGGAGAGGGGTAGAGTGAGGAAGTATTTTAGGAACAAATAAGACTAAATTTACCTTTTCTTTAATTCTTTAAATTCTACGGAAACAACCTTTCCCTTCTCCACAACCACTTCCTGTGATACATCCTTGAGCTTCTCATGCCACAT
>JAZFSN010000063.1:0-6708 GCA_036446195.1 Thermodesulfovibrionia bacterium
CCTGAAGCGGCTTTGTGGAAAAGCTCTGAAGAAATTTAACCGTGATTAAATCCAGAATAACCTTCAACGTTCTTGAAATACCATATTTTGAACTGCCGTATTTCCTCGGGTGGTGAGTTATTTCTATCTCAGTTACTTTCACCCCGTACCAGCTTGCTATAGCCGGGATAAATCTGTGCATATCGCCGTAAAGATTAATGTTCTTGACAACATCCGCCTTAAAGGCCTTGAGACTGCAACCATAATCATGGAGTTTAACTCCCGTAACCCTGCTTATCAGCCAGTTGGCAATCATGGAAGGAAGTATTCTCCTTAAAAAAGAATCTTTCCTTTTGCGCCTCCAGCCGCAGACAATATCATACTGTCCGATTAAAGAGATCAGTCTTGGAATGTCCTTTGGGTCATTCTGCAGATCGCCATCAATTGTAACTATCACGTCACCCCTTGCATGGTCAAACCCTGCTGCAAAGGCTGCTGTCTGGCCAAAGTTGCATCTGAAACTTAACGGTTTAACCCTTTTGTCATCTGCTGAAATTCTCTTAATCCTTTGAAAGGTTGTATCAGTACTGCCGTCATCAACAAAAAGGATTTCGTAATTTGCGCCTTCAGTATCCATTACTGATTTGAGCGCCTTATACAGGGGCTCTATGTTTTCCTCTTCGTTATAAAGCGGGACAATTACTGAAACAAACAAAATGCCTCCATTAATTAAAGGGGATGACGATCCCTAAAAACAACTAATAACTCTCAAAACTCCTCGGCCTCACTCCTTTGAACCCGTAACATCTAAAAATGGTATATTCCCTCAAAATCTTATCTTTTCCCTTAACTATAAATGTTTCCTTTTCGTATGAATCAAAGGCATCCCTGAGTTCCTCGGGGAATCTCCTTTCACCTATTCTAACAAAGATTGCATCAAGACCCAAAAGATTATCAAAGCCCCCCCAGATATCGTACTGGTTCATCCTTCTGCCGAGATTAATGTTGTAGGTAGTCGGCCTGCTCGGCATGTAAAAGGCAAGCTCGCTGGAGACCTGATATTTTTCCGAAAATATAAACACCCCTTTTCCGCCTGAGGAAACCATATCATTATAAATATCTTCTATTTTTATTCCTAATTCTTTCCATCCTCTTAAGCGTGATGAAGGGTCCATCTTAACCGGAAGATTGAGAATTCCAGGGTAATGCGCAACCATTGTAACTATAAACGCCATAATCAGGGAAGCAAATAAAAGTGCTTTTACGCTTTTCTTAATCGTGTCTTTTCCCAGAAAGAAATATGCAGAGGCTATAAAGGCTGTAATATAAACTGGCATTGCCCAGTTAGCCTGCACCTTTGCCTGAAGGCTCTTTAAAATAAAAAAACCAAGAATTGGCGCCCAGAACCAGAATAAAAACCGTGAGCTGTGAACTGTCAATCGGGTGCTGAAATTTCTCACTGCTCCATAAATAACAATAAAGAAGAGCAATGGTGTAATAATGCCTGCCTGGGAGCCAAGAAATTCCAGGAAATCTTTTATAGAGACTCTAAACCCTTCCGAAAGGCGCACCTGACCGGCTGTATGCATAAAGGTAACCCAGTCATGATTTGCATTCCAGATTATCACAGGACTAAATACAAAAAGGCTTATTAAAAACGCCAGATATGGTTCCTTTTTCCTGAGCCAGTGTCTCTGTTCTTTATTTGAAACAATAAATAAAAATGCACAAATATAGAAAAATGCCATTGTATATTTAGTCAACAGGCCCAGACCGAGTGTAAGGCCAAGGAGCAGCCAGCAATACAGTTGCCAGTTGTCAGTTGTCAGTTGTTTAATTTCTGATTTCTGACCACTGATCTCTGACCCCCGTTTTGTTGTTGCCTTCCAAAAAAGATAGAGCGACAATATCCAGAAAAATATAAATGGTGAATCAATTGTCATCACTATGCCGTATACAGCAAAAAGCGGAGTTATCTGAAACACCAGTGCTGCTGCACATGCCACCATTTCCTTTATCCCCTCTCCTGAGGAACCAGGAAGGCCGGGGCGAATCGATTCATGCAGAGATTCCGAAGGGCTTGGGGATGGAAAGAGCTCAACCGTAAGCTTGTAAATAAGCAGTGAACTCATGGTGAGCAATATGGGAGCAAAAAACCTTACTGCAAACACTGTATCTCCCATCAGCCGTGTTGTAAATGCAATCAGATAGGCAATTACAGGCCCCTTTGAGTAATAACTCAGGTCAAGCCGGCGTGACCATTCCCAGTAATGCGCCTCATCGGGGCTAAGGTCAATCGGCCCTGTCAGTATGTAGTAATAGCGGAAAAAACCAAGGGCAAGCAGGGATATAAATAATATGGTTGTATACAGTTTTTTTTCAAGCCGGCCCGAAGACCATTTATAAAGAATAAGGATAATCCCTGCTGTAAGACCTCCCCAGACAGCTCCGGCAATGACGTCAATTGGATAATGCACACCGACATATATTCTTGAGAAGGCAACAAGGGCAGCAATGAAAAACATGGGAAATGCAGCCTTTCTGAAAAAATGGCTGAAAACTGCAGCTGCTGAAAAGGCATTTACAGCATGGCTTGAGGGGAACGAAAAAGACCCGCCACAACCAACGAGAAGCCTCACATCCTCAAGAGCCTGGCACGGCCTGAGTCTTTCAAAGGCGTGTTTTAAGATATTTGCACTGGCATCACCAACAGCGAGCGCTACCATACAGAGGCTCAGAACAAAAAGACCCTTTCGCCAGTCTTTAAAAAACCAGGGGAGCGCTGCCGCACCTAAAAATATATATGGTTTTTTTGTTATTAAAGGCATTATAAAATCAAAAATTATATTCTGCAATCCTTGATTTATAAAGAAAAATAGGAATGTATCCACTGGGTAATTGTAAATGGAAAGGGGTTTAAAGTAAAGTTTCGAATTACTAAACTATGTTATCATGAGCGATATCTATCAAAGAGGGGAAAATGTCACTCAAAGGTTTTATAGACATCCACACACATGGAATTGGCAGATACGATACAAGGACTGACAATCCCGAGGACATACTAAAAATAGCAAAACTTCATGCAAAAGTTGGCACAACTGCAATTCTACCAACGATCCATTCAGGTACAATCCAGCAAATGAGGACAAATATGGAAGCAGTCAGAGAAGCCATGGAGATACAGGGGTCAGGAGTCAGGGGTCAGGGGTCGGGGGTTAAAAAACTGACAACTGACAACCGTCAACTGGCAACTGTCCTGGGTGTTCACCTTGAAGGGCCTTTTTTAAATCCTGCAAGATGCGGGGCACAAAATAAAAAATCATTTATAAAACCAACGGTATCAAGTCTCAAAAAGCTGGTTAGCGGTTATGAAGATATTATAAAAATTATAACTGTTGCTCCTGAATTGCCCGGCGCACTCAAGGTCATAGAAAAATGTGTTTCCCTGGGGATAAAGGTAAACATGGGGCATTCTGACGCAACATACAGGGAGGCATTAAAGGGGAAAAAGGCTGGCGCAAGCGGAATAAGCCACATATTTAACGCGATGAAACCGTTCCATCACAGAGAGCCCGGGCTTATCGGGCTCGGATTAATGGATGAAGACATTTATATAGAGGTTATTGCGGATAACATCCATATCAGCAAAACAGTCTTAAAGCTCCTTTTTAAGATAAAAAGGCCTGACAGGATAATACTGGTCTCAGACTCTGTCAAAGGAGCTAAAAGCCGAAAAGGGCCAGTCTACCTAAAATCTGGCGTAATTGCCGGAAGCGCTATAACCCTTTCTGACGCTGTTCAAAACATTATAGATATAGGCATTCCTGAGGCGCTTGCGTTAGAAACCTCAATTGAAAATCCGAAAAGATATTTAACTTAAATTAAAATAACGTATTACCTGCCCTTCCTGCAAAATGAATTTAGGACGATTTTCAAGGCGGCTAAAGTGTTGCATAGTATGCAACAATGTTACCAAAGTTCATCTCAGCGGTTTTTAAATCTTCCGTCTTAACCCGAATAATTGTTAAATTGACTTTTGATATTCTCGCATTATAAAATAAATCATGCTTATAAAAAGGTATATGTACAATGAGTTAGTAACCCACCTGCCGAAAAAGGAGATATCTCTGATTGTGGGGCCACGTCAGACAGGCAAGACCACAATGATGCTTCAACTTCAGGAGCATCTCAAGAAGAAAAGAGAACCGACCCTCTTCTTGAGCCTTGACTTTGAGAGCGATAAACCCCATTTCAATTCACAGTCTGATCTTCTTGGCAGGATAAGGCTTGAGTTCGGCAGGCGAAAAGGGTATGTATTCATTGACGAAATCCAGAGGAAAGAAAACGCAGGTCTCTTCCTCAAAGGCCTTTACGATATGCAGACGCCCTATAAGTTCATAGTTTCAGGCTCAGGCAGCATTGAATTAAAGGAAAAGGTTCATGAATCCCTCGCCGGCAGAAAGAGGATGTTTGAACTTCATACAATCTCCCTTAAGGAGTTTATCAATTACAGGACCGGATACAGATATGAGGACAGACTTGACGATTACTTCAGGATAAAAAAGGCTGAGTGCCTGAGACTTCTCATAGAATACCTCAACTTCGGAGGATATCCAATGGTAATCCTTGAAGAGATCCTGACGGAGAAGCTCAGGATCATGGATGAAATTTATCGGAGCTACATAGAAAAAGACATCGCATACCTCTTGAGGGTGGAGCGGATTGACGCCTTTGGCAATCTGTTGAGACTCCTGGCAGGACAAACAGGCAATATGATAAACCTCAACGAGCTTTCCTCCACGCTCGGCATCTCTGTCCCGACTGTAAAGAACTATCTTTACTATGCAGAAAAGACATTTGTAGTAAAGAGGCTTGCTCCCTATTACAGAAACATCAGAAAAGAGATCAGCAAGTCACCGGTCATATATTTTAATGACCTTGGGATGAGGAATTTCAGCATCGGGCAGTTCGGGAGGCATACGATGCTCTCCGAGGCAGGTTTTCTTTTTCAAAACCTCGTATACAGCTTACTGAACGAAAAGATAAGAGATGATGGCAGCACACTCCATTTCTGGAGGACAAAGGACAGGGCAGAGGTTGATTTCGTAATAAACAGGGGTTACGAGGTCATGCCTGTAGAGGTAAAATGCAAGGAAATGAAGGGGAAGGCAATAAGCCGCTCGTTCAGAGGGTTTATCGCAAAATATCATCCTGAAGAGGCATGGATTGTTAATATAAGTCTTAAAGACGAGGAGATGATAGAGCAGACAAGAATAAGATTTATTCCTGTCTTTGAATTGCTATGAACGAGGTACCAGGCAGGCACGGAATAAGACTGCTCACCGGACAGGCTCAAAGATATAGGAATACGGCCCCTCGACATCTGTGCTTCTCTCAACACTTTGCGTTGCTTCCAATCTTTCTTTGTTGCCATCATATATTCAGGTCCTTCGGGAGGGATATTTCATGCCTTCCGGATAAATTATAGAACCTGTCCTGCAATTGGTACAGAAAAAACCGTCTGAAGACATAATTTTCGACCATATTCTACCAGCTATAGACGGTATATTTTCAATTACGCCCCTAAGTTCACTTGCTTATGTGTTTAAACTGGCAAGCAGGGGTCAGGGGGGTCAGACTTGAGTATTGACTTTCCAACAATACTAATAAATTATTTTCTGTTTAATTGACTTAAAAGTAGCCAAATGTCAATAGTCAAGTCTGACTCCATCAGAGGGAAAGAAGTAAGATATTTTTGTTATACTATATATAAGCATCAGACTAAGAGGAGGACATAAATGTCAGTTAAAGAAATAATTAAAAATGAAATTGACAAGCTTCCTGAAAATCTTCTTTCCGAGGTTCTGGACTTTATCCAGTTTTTAGAGAATAAAAAAGAAAAAACCCTGCTTGCAAAAGCCTCTCAAAAGCTATCTACTGCATCTTTCCAGAAAATCTGGGATAATGACGAGGATGCTGTCTATGACAGATTATAAAAGAGGTGATGTTGTTCTCGTCCCATTTCCATTTAGTGACCAGACCACAGCCAAGAAGCGCCCAGCGGTAATTGTTAGTTCCAACCTCTATAACGATGCCTCTTTAGATATTGTCATTATGGCGATTACAAGCCAGACAGATAAAACTATTGGTATTGGAGAGTGTTTAATAAAAGACTGGCAGGTTGCTGGTCTGTTAAAACCATCCGCTATTAAACCAGCTATTTCAACTATTGAACAGAAATTGGTTCTTAAAAAATTAGGCAGCATTTCTCCTAATGATATATCCTCTGCAGAAAATGCATTGAAGAAATTTTTAGATTTGCAGTAAATAATTTTATTCGTCGCGGGGTCGGGTCTTGCTTCTTGCATTTTCATATCACCCCGTAAGCAATTTATTAAAGAATAGTGAATCCCGAGATAATCTGCAACCTCTTTTGCAAGAAACAAGACCCCGTGCCTTTCGTGCCTTTTGATGAAACTTTTATGAATGGGCGCACGTAAACAACAAGATGAAAGACCAAAATATAGAAAATGAAAAAGATGATAAAACTCCCATGTTGAAATCTATAGGTAAAAATTTGAGGGCAACTAAAGAATCGAGAATACCGTAATATATTAAGCGTATTTCTTGATTACTTCGTAAAGTTCTTCCGGCGTCATCAGACCGCCACCGGGCCTGCCGTAGAAATCCACCTTTGTTTTTCCATTTACTGAAAGCCTGACATCTTCC
>JAZFSN010000064.1:0-3490 GCA_036446195.1 Thermodesulfovibrionia bacterium
TAATATAATAAACATGGATTCCCGATTAAGACCCCCCGATTACGAAATTCGAGGGCAGGTTTCGGGAATGACAAAAAAGCGGACATTATTTGTGCGTGAATCAATTAGTTATAAGTTTTTTACAAAGGGGATTTTTACGAGGATGCTGCCTGAATGCCCCGCTCTGTGAGCGGGGATGAAAGGTAGCTATATAAATAAAAATAATTATTCCTTGCTCGGAAGCCCCGCCTTGTAGGCGGGGAGCTTCACTTATCTGGGAATAAAATTTTTTCTTTGTTATATTTATATTATGAAGCAGGAACTTGTTATTAAAAATAACTAAGACAGCATAAAGCTGATTACAATTATCATGGAGAAAAACTGATATAGCACTGTCAGGGCAGAAAATGGTAAAATCGGCGTGCATCTTGCACTAAAGGAAACTCTGATTACATATATACTTGATATCCAGCCGACTGACATGGCTGGCATTGAGGTGATTAGAGAGATAAGGAGCTCTGATAATGAACAATTATATCCCAATTATTGTCCTAACATTCCATTCAATGATAGGCGATAGAAAAAAACTAATATCTGCCGGCTCTAAAGGATACATAGAAAAACAGGTTGACTCTTTTTCAGATATTAAGCAGATAGAGGAAATAATGGGGAGGAAATTATGAAAATCCTCATAGCTGAAGATAACGAAGATTCAATACTAATACTGAAAAAAACTCTTGAATCCAAAGGCCACACAGTCGACATTGCCTCAAATGGCGTAAAAGCCCTCAGTTTAGCCCAAAAATCCCCGCCTGACATTATTATATCAGACGTTCTTATGCCTGAGATGGACGGTTTCAGACTGTGCCAGAAGGTTAAACAGGACAAAAGGTTAAGGAAAATCCCGTTTATCTTCTATTCAGCATCCTATACTGACCCCGAAGATGAAGAGTTGGGCACAGCCATAGGCGCATCGCGCTACATACTTAAGCCAACTGAAACAAATAAATTCATGGATATCATAGATGAGGTTATAGAGGAACACAAAAATAAAAAACTACATGTGCCAAGGATGCCAATAGAAGAGGAAGAGGTAGTGTACAAGATGTACAATGAAGCCCTTGTAAAAAAGCTTGATTCAAAAATGCACGAAGTGGAGGAAGTGCTCGCAACCCTTTCAGAGACCGAGGGAAAATACAGATTGCTTTTTGAACATGCAAATGATGCAATATATTTAATAGATCCTGATACAACAAAAATACTTGACTGCAATAAAAAAGCCTCGGAAATGGACGTCTACAGCATTGATGAGCTCAAGAACATGAAAATTATAGATCTTCATCCAGAGAATGAACATCTAATTGTTTTAGAAGAATTGAAAGCTCTTTCACGCAAAGGCTCGGCGTTGGGAATCTCTGATATCCACCACATAGACAAAAACGGGAAACACATACCTATAGAAATAAATTCTGTAATGGTTGAGATTAAGGGCAAGATGCTAAGCCTGAGCATTGTCAGAGACATCACCGAACACAAGAAGATTGAACAAGAACTTAAAAACAGGATGGCAGAGCTTGAGAAATTTCACAAAATAGCCATTGACAGGGAACTCAAGATGAAACAGCTGAAAGATGAATTAGAAAAATTAAAGCTTCAGCCTCCAGATCATAAAAAATCTGAAGGAGACAAATAATATTTCTGGAGATTATAATTTAACCAGAATTTATGGAAGTCCGACCTCCATAATATTGCTGTGCTTGTTGTTGTTTATGCACATTACTGCTAAAATTATGCCTCCATTATAAGTACATAAAGGAGGTCTTTGATGGCATTAAACAATGTAGTGGCAAAATTTAAAGACGGCACTATATTGAAAGGCAAAACCAGCGATTTCTTCCCCAATAAAAAGTTATTCCATCTGGAACAGCAGGATGGTAAAACAGTAGATATTAATATTGAAAAGCTAAAGGCATTATTCTTTGTTAAGGAACTTATAGGCAATAAAAGTCATAAAAAAACTTATGATGACGTTATACCCGGAGGGGGCCGGAAGATTCAGGTTATGTTTTCCGATGGTGAAGTCATAACAGGTTATTCTCACGGCTACTCACCTAATCGCTCGGGTTTTTTCGTTATACCTGCTGACACAAAAGGCAATAACAAACGTATTTTTATAATAAATTCAGCAACCGAAAAAATAACATTCCCGTAGTTCTTGTCCCGCATTTATACCGCGTGTTTATCCTGCGTTTTCCTCGGACCTTTCAGCTTTTTAGGTAATATAGAAGAACGAGGGCCAGAATTAACCCAAAAACTGCAATTAACCACTCTACGAGTCGTAGACAGAGGTCCCCATAAAATAGTAAACATATAACGGGGAGAAACAGGTCTGGACACAAATATTTATAAAGGTTAAGGCTGAGGTTGAGGTTGAGAATTAAAAAAATATCTTTCTTAGCCTTAACCTTGACCTCAACCTTTTTAAGTTAGTGTTCTCTGTGGTTTTATCTGCATTGGGCGGCCACGATATGGCCGGGCATCTGCGACCTTTGGGCTATGACCTGAAGGGAATATACAAGAAATGCTTGACAAGATACAAGAAATATGTTAGGAATATACAAGATATGGCAGATATGCATTAACCTGAAAGGAGGCAATAATGATTTTGTTTTTATCAGGAATCTTTATTGGGTGCTGTTTGGGTGTATTAATCACATCATTATTCGCTGTCGGCAAAAACGCAGATGAAAAGCTGGAGATGATAGAAGCTGAAATGCTAAAAGAACAAGTATAAAACAAGTATAAATAGTTACCAAGCCTATCAAAGCAACATAACAACTCAGCTTCATGGTCTTTTTTAATAACCATTTTATTGGAAAGTTAGGTGATTTATCTCTATTGAACAATGAAACAGATAGGAGACATAAAATTATATTCAGTGAAAGACCTTCATAATGCCCTTGGAGTAAATGAAAGAACTATAAGAGACTGGTTTAATAAGGGCCGGTTTAAAGGCCGGAAAATAGGAAATGAATGGTTTATAACTGAAGAGAATCTTAAAAAATTTCTTAATGCAGATGAAGGGGCAAAAATACAGGGAAGTTTATTTTAAAAAAAGCACGCATATAAAAAAATGCCAGCCAATATTCCCAGTAGCAGTTTGTTTATTAATTTAAAAAGCCCGCTGGTTCAAAAAAATAACAGCGGGCTATACATTTGCTTTGGTAGCGGGGGTAGGATTTTCCGCCTCGGGCGGACCCGCCGTGGCGGGGAACCTTACAATAGCACTTTTCCAATTTCTCCAAGTCCCTTGCTTAACATAAACTAACATAAAGACAATCAATACGTTACGGGGGAAGGTCAAAAGGATAGTCTGAGTTGATGTTAATTTAGGGTGTTTGATGTTATTCCGTTAGAAAACGGTTAGAAAGATTTTGACTTTAAGGGAGGGGAGGTTTTCCCTCCCTTACCCTATTTTACCCTATATTCACTATACAAAAACTATACAGTC
>JAZFSN010000065.1:0-3596 GCA_036446195.1 Thermodesulfovibrionia bacterium
ACTTATTATAATACAATTGTCACAGAAACAAAATCTATCACCCAATAAGTGAGGAAATTATGAAACAAAAAGAATTCAAAATCAAGGAAAAAATGGTCAGGGGTTCAGACTTAAGTATTGACTTTCCAACAATACTAATAAATTATTTTCTGTTTAATTGACTTAAAAGTAGCCAAATGGCAATAGTCAAGTCTGACTCCATCCCCCCATCCCCCCGCATCCCCTCTGACGGCAACTATGGGAGTTCGACTCCCATAGTTTTTTTTCCATCGCATGAGTGTGAGTGGGGTCGCATCTTTATCCGTGACAAATATTGAGGATCAATTCACAACAGATGAGGATACTAAATAACTTAAATGGGCAGCCTTCTCTGTTTATTACCGGTTAGAAGAAAAACTATCACAGTTAAATATTTACTCATACAATTTCTGAGAACAAACTAATCAGGAGGTTTTATGCCACTTCCAGTTTTAGTAAGAACACTCGCTGAAAAGAAGGTTGGAGAATTCTGCAAAAAGAGAATTCCTCCGGATGTGCTTGATAAGGTAAACCTATCTTACAAAATAAGAGGCAATAGCGTGACGGTTTTTGAAAACAGAGCGCCGTGGCATCCTGATATGAAAGAATGGACTTCAATGCCTATTGCTCAAATGAGATTTGATGAAAAGACAGGAGAATGGACTCTTTTCTGTGCTGATAGGAACGATAAATGGCATGAATATTATGATATGAAACCCACAAAAGATATAGATAAGATTTTAGCTGAAATAAACGAAGACCCAACTGGAATTTTCTGGGGGTAGCACACATTTAATCTGTTAGACAAAAAGTAAGACAGGCATATCATATGGCTGGTAAAGGTATAGGGATTGAGGGACGGACGTAGGGAACGTTGCCAATTTAAACAACTTATCACTTACAACATCGTTCGACACGGCTCAATGCCACGTATACGGACTGCGGACTAACACCACATATGTTGTTTATATTGGCAACATCCCATACTCTCCGGCATTGAGCGCCGGACAAAACCGACATATGAAGAGACATCGTCAAACCAAGCTATTCCGTGACCTTACCGGCTTTCATTTCCCGAATTTCAACGTTGAGCGGGAATCCAGTGTTTTCAATAAGTTCTGGATGCCCGATTACAGACTTCGGGCATGACAAAAATAAAAAATGGCAGTTTATACACAGACTCTAATTAATTGCATTTTTGGGGTTAACCTCTCTTTATCGGCACTTATGGCCCTTTTTGCGGCCAGCCTTTTCAACCTGTTTCATGTCAAAGGAGACTCGCTGCTCAGGGGTTAGAATATCCCGCATCTCTATCTTGTGATCATATTTTTTACGCATGATTTCCCGTTTCAATTCCAGGATATCGTCGATTTTTTGGTAGATGGCTTTTTTGTCAGGATTGCCCTTGACAATTAGAATGCTCAACTCTATCTTATTCACCTTTAATTTGGCCTTTAGAACGCTTGTTGACTTTTTCAAGGCTAAGTGCATCTTGTCCACTTTCATCTTTTGCTCGTCTGTTAAGGTCTCCTTCCAAGTGGAACCAAAGAGATGTCCCATTCCATGGTCTTTTTTCCCTTGGCACATCATACCGGACTTCCCGTGCTCCATCGTTTTGCACATCCGGGCCGATGCCGGCAGAGTAACTGTCAGCATTAGTATTGATACTAAAACAAAAATATTCTGCAATTTTTTCATAGCACACATCCTTCCTTTCCGGTTTGAATTATTTTTTAGAAAAGTTTTTCTAAAGCTTTGATAATAGTATAACCTAAATTGAGCGATTCTTAGAGATAAAAAACAATAAAAACTTACTTAAAGGGCAATAGATACTTATTATAATACAATTGTCACAGAAACAAAATCTATCACCCAATAAGTGAGGAAATTATGAAACAAAAAGAATTCAAAAGCAAGGAAAAAATAACCAGTATCGGAGTAACCGGAGACACACTGACAGGCAGAGGGGGATTGGCGTTATTTGTACGTTATTTAAGCAGCATCAACATCTATGCATTATTACTTGAATACTTTACCGGAATACGCAGGAGCATGAAGGGGGAGCCAGTATGGAATATATTCAAGCAGATATTCTGTTTTTTCTACGATGGGACAAGCAGGCATCTGGTATATTTTGACCAGTTAAAGAAAGACGAAGGATATGCGGCAGTGATAGAGAGCAGTCCAAAAGAGATGCTTAGTTCACATCAAATAAAAAGATTTTTCAGAGTATTTTCATGGATAGCAGGAGGAGTATTCAGGAAGATATTAAAGCGATTATTTATATGGCGATTAAAGATAGAGAAGCCTGAAGTAATCAACTTAACCCTTGATACGATGGGAATGAATAACAATGAAGCAAAGAAGAGGCATGGGGTAGAGCCAACGTATAAGAAATATTTGGGATTTCAACCATTGCAGCTAATCTGGAACCGGAAGATAGTGGATGCGATATTTCGAGGTGGCAAGAAGCACAGCAACTACGGCAACACAGCAGTCAATATTGTAACTGACATTGTAAAACTGATAAGGAAGGAATACGACCCGAATGTAACAATAATACTCAGGATAGACAGCGGCTTTTTTGATGAAATAAATTTAGAGGCATTCAACAAACTGAATATAGGGTTTATATGTACGGGCAAGATATATGAAAAGACAAAAGAATACATACAGGGACTTCCTGAGAACAGTTGGGAGACATATGATAACGGACATCAGCAGTGGGACTATATAGAGTTTGGCTACCGGTATGACAGTTGGAAGAAATTCTACAGGGCGTTATACACGAAACCGGCATATGAAGAACAGCAGCGATTATTGGAATTCGCCCGTCCCGACAATATCATACTGACAAACATAGGATTAAATACCGCCGTGACAGCAAATCTCAGTGATGAGAAACAGGAAGAAATAATAAAAGCAAAAGGAATCATTAATAGTCATCATCAGCGTGGGGCTGATGAATTACCGCATCGGGGGATAAAGGATTTTGGATTTCAAGAGATGCCGTTTAAGAGGTTTGCGGCCAACAGCGCATTTTACTACTGCATGGTTATATCATTCTTTTTATTTGAGACGTTTAAAGAAGATGTATTGAAAGAAATTATACCGATTGCAAGCTATGCGACTACAGTAAGGCGCAAGGTGTTAGATTTTGCGGCAAAGATCGTAAAGACAGGTGGAGAAATAATACTGAAAGTCACACAAACGATTACGGATACATTGCAATTCAAGGATTTATGGAAAAAGTGTCAGAACCCGATACCAATAGTTGTTTAACAGCAAAAAAATTAAAGATTACAGGAATAAGGGAGAGGATAGTTGTGTCTGAATTCGGTAATTTCACCATAAATTTTAACCTTATGAGGGTAGTTCCTATTAGTTGGGGCAAAAACATAGTTGCATCGTATAAAAATCTCCTCTCTTAGAGGTTTGTCTATTTTAAAATGATAAAAACACGAATTTTGGCGGGCAAAACTGTTTGCTAAAAAAGAATCGCTCAATTTAGGTAATAATAAAAAACTCTCCTTGTCCCCCTGTTTTCTTTGTGAAAACAAAGAAGGGGGACCTTAACT
>JAZFSN010000066.1:0-10116 GCA_036446195.1 Thermodesulfovibrionia bacterium
TAATTTAATTACTTTACATCCAACTCCCTCTTCCTTTATTCCTTCCATTATCGGGAGTGTCATAAGTTCTGTGCTATGCCACATGGTGTCATAAATTATTGTGACACTCAGGGATGCCTCTCCGTTTGCCATATCCAGGTATCTCTGTAAGATAGACTCAGGTTCTTTTCTCCATATTATCCCGTGGTCAGGTGCAATCATGTCAATCTCAAGCCCGAGCTTTTTTATCTCTGCTATCTTTGTCCTGATGAGCTGTCCAAAAGGCATAAGGATATTTGCATAGTAATCAACAACGGCATCATCAAGCTCTGCGTGAGAGTCACATTCAATAAATTCGTCATCAAACCTGTCTGCAGTGGCAATATGCTGGCCGAATGCATCCTGTGAAATAAGCAGTTTTGCCTCTCTTACATAGGTCATCATAGAGTCAGGCCAGTGAATCATAGGAGTCTCAAGAAAAAGAAGGTTATATTTGCCTGTATTGAGGGTGTCGCCTGTTTTGACGATACTAAATTTCCATCTTGATGTATCAAAGTGCCTGTCAAGTCCCTTTTTACCTTTTTCTGTTGTATAGATGGTTGCACCGGGCGCAAGCTCCATAATCTCATTTATACTGCTTGCGTGGTCAGGCTCGATGTGGTTAATTATTAAATTTACAATTTTTGACGGATCAATCATGCTCCTGATGCTGTCAATGGTTACTCTGGAAAAATCATGCTTTACTGTGTCAACAAGTGTAATCTGTTCGTCTAAAATAAGGTAATTATTATAAGTTGTTCCTCTGGGTATTACATAGCCGTGAAAATCCCTTATTGCCCAGTCAATTGCGCCTACCCAATAAATATCCGGTTTTATTTCAATTGCCTTCATTGTACCTTCTGACTAATAATTGTAATTACTCGTTATCTTGTGGAAAAAATCAACCTGGGAAATTAATCTCCCTACATCCCCCTCTGCTAAAAAGGGTCTAGAAAGATTATTCTACAGCTTATAAGTAGTTGACTCCTTAAAATTTTACCATTGTGAAGGGCAAATCTCAAACAAAAAATTTACCCTTCTATTGTTATCTCCTTTGTAACTTCCCATAAACCGTGCAGGTTGCACCGTTCAATAACTCTGAGTGTGCGTTTTTCGTGTTTTCCTCCCTTCACCAGTGTCAATGTAATCTAAGGTCTTGTAAATACTGGCGTGAGATCAACTCTTTCGTAAAAGTTTTCACCTGATTTGATTTCAATCCACTGAATGTGATGTCCTTCTTCCATTACATGTGGTATTTCACCAACCTTGATTTTAATCTGAAATGGTTCACCTGACTTTACTTTATCCGGACACTCAAACAAGGGTATGTGCTTCTTTTCTGTTTCTGTCAGGTTTGCAGTGTCCTTTGGTTTATTTGTGCCACAAAAAAGTCCCTTTTCCACCATGCTAATTACCTCCTGTTAAAATGTTCATTTTAACTGATTACTCCGATTAATAACGATGATTACACAGATTGCGATTTTTGGTACAAAAATAACCTTTCCTTTTGTCATTCCTGACTTGATCAGGAATGACGTATTGAGTGGTACTATTTTCATGCTCCTTTGTGCCGACTTGTCGGCATGAAAGTTTCATCTGTGTAATCTGTGTCACTTAATCTGTGAAATCAGATACCTTATTTTAGTGCCTCATGTACTCTTCCAACTAGTTTTGCAGAAGGTTTCAGTGTCTTATCACCTTCCTCCTTCCATTTAGATGGGCATCCCTCGTCAGTCTTTTTAGCAAGGTAAAGATTTGCCTTAAATTTTCTCATCAGCTCATCAATGTTTCTGCCCATATTGTAGTAATTTACCTCTGCGTTGAGAAGCTTACTTTCAGGACTTATTATAAACGTACCCCTTAGTGCAAGCCCTGTTGCCTCATCATAAACACCAAACATTCTTGCAAGATTCCCTGTAGGGTCAGAGCCCATAGGATATTTTACATTTGCAAGATCCTTTTCCTCTCTTTGCCATGCAAGATGGACAAACTTTGTGTCGGTGCTTACTGTGATAATCTCGGCAGCCATCTTTTTAAATCTGTCATACTGCTCTGCCAGAGCAGCAAACTCAGTAGCTCAGACAAATGTAAAATCCGCTGGATAAAAGAAAAGTATTGTCCATTTCTTATTTTTCTTAAGAGCCTCAAGGCTTATCTCTCCGAAGTCACCTTTTGCTGGTTCATAAGTCTCCAGTTTAAAATCTGGAATTGTTACTCCGATATGACATGCTAAACATTCACAAACCTCTGCCATCGTTAAACACCTCCTTTTTTAATTTACATAGTTAGTGAGTTGTTATGTTGCGTTTATAAATGTTCCCTTTTCACCGCATTTCGGACACTTCCGGGATTTACACCTCTCATCCCTTATTGCCTCACATTTACTATACCTAAAAAAGGCAGAAAACCCTGGGTTCCGTGTCAAGCCTGCCTGTCGGCAGACAGGCACGGAATGACGGACTCAATAACTCAATTACCGGTTTACTTTACAATTAGGACATATTCCGTAAAATTCAATGTGGTTGCCTATCAAGTCAAAACCTTCAATCATATTGTTTGAAATACTGAGTTTGAATTCTTTCTGTATATCAACAATGCTTTTGCATTCTACACATATAAGATGATGGTGAGGCTTGATGTTTGGGTCATACCGTTTTCTACCGGGGTCTATTGTAAGCTCTGTAACATTACCCTTATCCCTCAACGTCTCAAGTGTGTTATAGACTGTTGCAAAAGACATGGCAGGGAATTTTCTTGATACAGCCTTGTATATGTTCTCTGCTGATGGATGGCCCTTATTGCCGCTGAGATAATCTAATATCACATACCTCTGCGGTGTCAGTTGTATCCCCAGCTCTCTGTATTTTTTTATGTCCATTTTTTTAAAATATCCCTTTTATAATTATTATCATATTAGAATGATTCTTGTCAAGTTTTTTTTGAGAGGATCTCTGAAAAAGTCATTTTAGCCTGTTTTTTTACAAAGATATAACTTTCTAGTATTATATTAATTAATTGTGGGAAAAGGGAGAGTACATTTACTAATTGAAGGACATGTTCAGGGGATATTTTTCAGGGTGAGCACAAGAGAAATGGCTAACAATCTTATGTTGACCGGATGGGTCAGAAACCTTCCTGATGGCAATGTTGAGGCTGTTTTTGAGGGCCCTGATGATAGGCTTAATCAGGCTATCCAGTGGTGTTATAAGGGTCCGCCGGGCGCAACTATTACCAGGGTTGATGAAAAATGGTTTGAATATACAGGGGAATTTAAAAGCTTTGATATAAAGTATGGATAGGCTATAAAGCCGTTAATAGTTGATGGTTACTAGTGTAAATAAATTTATATAATTCTGTCATTCCTGAAGTCTAGCCTGGGTGGAACAAAGTAATCCCGTGGCGGGCTAATGGATTAAGCAGTTGGTGTTAACCTTACCCTTACCCAGCTACCATACTGGCTTCCTTACCTTTACCTTTACACTCTATAGTTGTTAGGTTAGGGTCAACCTGCCTGTCGGCAAGTGTAGGCAGGCCTGAGAATTACCCCTCAGCATAAAAAAATGTTGAAGAAATGCTCCCTATTCGATAAAATTTAGAATGAACAGCGAGAATAGGCGAGCGAATAATGTAATAAATAAATCCCTGCATTAGTGTTCCCTTTGGTAACACAACGCAGGGAAACCATCTATTTATTAATATTCGTTTACTAACCCCGTTGGGGTGTACGTTCACTAAACGTTCAGGTGTGTCCGTAGGGAATACTAATAATCCTGAAAAGCAATTTCTTATCATCTTAAATTCCTCTTATCTGCTTTGCTCCCGGATAAGGAAGTATACTGCCTTGCCACCGAACACGATCTTAAGACTCAAGTTACCAAGCAGTATAAGCGGCTTCGGGACTCTCTGTGACCAAAGTTAACTTTATCTTATCCTATATCCTGATTTAGAGAGGATAATGAGTCTTCCTTTGAAAGAATCGGCATGATAATTCTTAAAAAGATTATCTAAGGCATAGAAGATGTCATCTAATAAAGGTGGATGAATCCTTATAAGAATTATGCCAGGTAAATTTTGTGGAGGGTATCTGAGAATGTCTCCAAAGTGTTTATCAAAGGTAATAATAGTCCTTTCTTCTTTGGTTGCTATATCAATGATTTTATCATCTGTGGCTTGAAAAAGACCAGATTCATGGATGCCTTTGACATCGTGGTCTAATTTTTCGGAGATAGGTTATAACTTGAGGAAATATATTCTCATCAGCAAAGAACCGCAATATTAACGTACCTTTTCAAAGGGGATATATTCTTGATCTTTACTAAGAGAAGCTGCATAGTGGAGACACTCTCTGATATTGTCCTTTGTTATGTTTGTAAAATAATCCCTGATAATATCATCTGGCGTTAGACCTGATTCAAGGAGTTCAATTATGGTATATACCATAATCCTTGTTCCTTTTATACATGGTTGACCATGACATATATTAGGATTAACTTCTATCCTGTCATACATTCTATTTACCTCCTTGTTAATAAGACATGTTAATTTTATAACATTTGGATATGATTTGGTCAACAAATTTGAGAGCAAGCAGAGCAGAGTTAAATGTTTACCATAGTGACCACGCCGGTTGACCAAACCAAAGGGGTCAGCCACTTGACAGGCTGTTGAAAAACTCTTCTCTTTTAGTATAAATGTCATGCCCGCAAAACTTGTCCTCGAAGGTCATAATCGGGGAGCGGGTATCCAGGAAACATGTAATTACTTGAAAAGACTGGATTCCCATTTTCACGGGAATGACAAAAAACTGCTTTTTAGGATTTATTACGAGTTTGTCATGATTGGGTTGATAGAAAAAAGGCAATGGTATATATTATCAATAAACAATGCGTATTGAAAAGATAGAGCTAACAGGTTTTAAATCTTTTTCTGAAAAGACTGTCTTCAACTTCCATCACGGTATTACTGCAGTTGTCGGGCCTAACGGATGCGGTAAAAGCAATATAGTGGATGCCTTCAAGTGGGTTCTTGGAGAGCAGAGTGCCAAAAGCCTGAGGGGCGATCGCATGGAGGAGGTCATCTTTTCTGGTTCTGCGTCAAAGAAACCCAGGGGAATGGCAGAGGTAACTCTCTTTTTATCTGGAGTTAACAATGGAGGTTCGCCCGAGGCAGGAGAAATCTCGGTTACACGCCGTCTCTACAGGTCAGGTGAGAGCGAATACCTTATGAATAAAACTCCCTGCAGGCTCAAAGACATAAAGAATGTATTTCTTGACACGGGGCTTGAATTAAAAGCTTACTCTGTACTGGAACAGGGCAAAATAGATGCAATATTGAATTCAAAACCGGTTGAAAGAAGGTTTTTGATAGAAGAGGTTGCGGGTGTAATGAAATATAATGTCCGAAAGGCAGAGGCTGTTCAGAAACTTGAAGCTTCCCGGTCAAACCTCCAGCGTCTGCAGGATATCATCACTGAGGTCAAGAGGCAGATAAATTCCATAGACCGTCATGCAAAACGTGCCCAAAGATACAGGCGTCTCTTTGATGAAATTAAAAATATTGAGGTTAAAGTTGCCGTGAGAGATGTTACGGCTCTTGGCAGGGAGCTGACGAATTTTACTGATTCGGAAAGCAGGCTTAAATCCGCCGAGACAGAACTTTCCACAAACATACACTCATCTGATGCATTAATCGAGGAGAAAAAACTTAAGTGCGTTGAGAAGGAAAAGGCCCTTGAAGGTATTCAGAGTAAACTCAATGCTGCGGAAAAGGAATTTATAGAAGAGGAAGGCAGGATAGCTCTTCTTAAGAGTGATTGTGAAAATCTTAAAGGCAGATTACAAAGGTTGCAGTTCCGTGATAGTGAACTTACAGGTGATAAGGAAAACATTGGCAATCAAATTAAAGAAATAAAAAACAAAAGCGCCGGGATGAGTCTTGGACTGTCAGACATTGAGAAGATTCTGGAATCCAGGAATGCGGTATTTTCAACGTTAGAAAAGGAGATAACAGATTTAGAACAAAATCTGGAAGTCAGGCGAAGAGATATCTTTGATAAGGCAGAAGAGGTTAGCAGCCTTAAGAATGAAGTCAGCAATCTCTCATTGTTTATAGATAATATTGACAAGAAGGGGAGCAGAAACCTTGAAGATATCAACTCTGTTAAGGGTGGTATTTCATCACTTGCCTCCTCCATAAAAGAAACAGAGGATAAACATCGTGCACTGGATGCGGAACTGAAGGATAGAAACGATGCAAAAGAAGGACTGCTTAACAACATAAACAGGGCGAAAAAGGAACTAATTGCAAAAGAAGAAGGTCTTTACAGAGACAGAGAAGACCTGGCAGCAATGAATTCCAGGGCAGAATCACTCAAGGAACTGGATATGGGCGGGAAAAGCGCAATTAAGGAAAATGTAAAGATACTTTGCCATGTTGCCGACATTTTCGAGACCCTTCCCGAATACGAGACCGCCATAGAGGCTGTGCTTGGAGAAAGATTAAAAGCCGCTGTCGTAGATGACCATAACGAAATTAAAAAGGCCTTAAGATTCATAAAACAGGAGAAGGTAAACAGGAGCGGGTTTATATCTGTTCACCCCGTTAGAAGAAATATTTCTAACGGGGCTGCTCCTCATTCTCGATCTGCAGTGTCTTTTCCCCCTGATAGTGTTATCGGCAATGCTATTGATTTTGTCAAAGTCAAAGAGGGGTTTGACAGGATTGCTGCATTACTGCTTGGTGATGTTATTATTGTTAAAAATTTAGATACTGCATTTGACATATGGCATGCGTCCCTTTCTGCGTCTTCAGCCAATCCCGGGTATTTTGTAACACTTGACGGAGAGGTGCTTGAGCCTTTAGGCATGGTTTTTGGCGGCATAGAAAGAGGCGTTTTGAAAATAAAACGTGAAATAAGAGAACTTGAAAAAAATATAAAGACCAGACAAGAAGATATTTCTTCATTAGAGGAAGAGATATCCTCCCTCAAGAACGATATTGCCTCTGATGAAAATAATCTTGCTTCCCTTGACAGCGAGATATCCCGGATGGAAAAGGCCTTTCACGAACTGCAGATTAAAATGACAAATATGCTGGGGGAAGAGGTTGAACAGCAGAGGAAATTAGACTTTCTCCTGGCCGGGTTAGAAGGGGAGAAAAAAGAAAAAGACAGCACGCAGCAAATTCTGAATGAAAAAAATAAGGCCTGCATTGTTCTGGAGGATGAAAGGCGTTTTATGGAAAAAGATTTGAAGGAAGTTCAGGATAAGGTTGCAGATAAGAAGACCCTGCTTGAAAAAATGCGTTCTGAGCTTACGGAGACTATGCTGTCCCGTACAGCAATTAAAGAAAAAATGGACTCCCTTGTTAGAGAGGGAGAAAGGCTTAATTCGGAGCTTTCAGGAATAGAAAAGAAGAGGGAGGAAATATCAAAGGAACATCTTGAGATTGAATCTAACATCAAGGATAAAAAAGATGAAATACAGAAAAAAGAAAGCGCTCTCAGGTCATCTGTTGTTATTGTAAATGAACTGAAGGGGCAGTCCTCTGAGCTCAGGGAAATGCTTGAAGCTAAAACAGCGGAGCTGAACCTTATGGAAAAACAGCAAAAGACCTTTCTGGATAAGCTGGCATCTGTCCGTAAAGAGCTTTCTCATGTAGAAGTGAAAAAGACCGAGTTATCCCTGACGCTTGGTCATATACGGGGAGACATCAGAAAGACCTATTCTATTGACATTGATAATATAACAGAGGAGCAAAGCGAGTACAGATCCCTGCTGCCCGAGGAAGAAGAAAGGCTCCCCGGTCTTAGAGAAAAGCTTCAGGAGATAGGCCCGGTCAATCTCGGCACACTTGAGGAATTAGAAGAACTTAAAGAAAGGTATGATTTTTTGAGAAAACAGCAGGAAGACCTTTTGCAGTCAATAGAGAGCCTGCAGGACACAATCTCAAGGATTAACATGACTACCCGGAAAAGGCTTACAGATGCATTTGAGGCACTGAACGAGAAATTCAAGGAGGTCTTCACAATCCTGTTTGGTAAAGGCAGGGCAGAACTAATCCTTACAGAAGAGAACATTCTTGAAGCTGGCATTGATATCATCGCACAGCCGCCTGGCAAGAAACTTCAGAATTTAATGCTTCTTTCGGGTGGTGAAACGGCACTGACAGCGCTTTCCCTGCTTTTTGCAGGTTTTATGATAAAGCCAACCCCTTTGTGTCTGCTGGATGAGGTAGATGCACCACTGGATGAGTCAAATACAGATAGGTTTACCTCATTGTTAACGGAGCTGGCAAAAAATATTCAGTTCATTATCATTACTCATAACAGGCGAACAATGGAAGCTGCCGATTATCTTTATGGAATTACCATGGAGGAGCCCGGGATATCAAAGGTTGTTTCAATGCATCTGACAGAGGCAGTTTAAATGAAGGAAATAGAGTTTGACGGTATAGAAGTAAAAGGCAGATTATCGGGAAGGATAATAGGTGGTGGTGAGGTCAGCATATCTAAGGTAAGCTCTGAAGGTATGCTTTTCGAGACTATAAATCAGCTTAAGCCCAGAAGTCACTATAAATTTGAAGTAACATTTGGTGATGAAAAGGCAGCACTTAGCGCCGGGGTAGTCAATGTCTTGTGGAAACATACAATTGAGAAGGATAAAAGGCAATACACGCTTTATCAGGTTGCTGTAGAGTTTGAACACCTGAAAGACAATGAAAAAACCTTTTTAGATAGTATGATAGATGAACTTCTGGAAGATAAAATTTCTACATTTTTTGATAAAAAGGGTATAAAAATTCAGATTAAGGATTAATTCTTTCTGTACTTCAAATTGTTGGAAGAACCTTTAAAAGATCTGTGTTTCTCATGAAAAATATTAAAGACATACTGCCTGAAAGGGTATTGACCGAGCCGGATGAACTCTTCTGTTATGGTTTTGATGCCTCTTCATACAGCAAGGGCCTTCCCTGTGCTGTGGTCAGGCCTGTTAATACAGATGAGGTCTCCAAGGTGGCAGCCTTTGGATTTAAGCAGGGGATGTCACTGGTTCCGAGAGGGGCAGGGTCGGGCATGACAGCAGGTTCTGTCCCCGTGGAGAACTCGATAGTTCTTTCCTTTGAGTCAATGAACAGGATTCTGGACATAGATGAGGAGAATCTTGTAGTTGTTGCAGAGCCCGGTGTTATAAATTCACACCTGCAGCTTGCGTTAGAATCCAAAGGCCTTTTTTACCCTCCTGACCCCACCAGTATGGATTTTTGCACGCTTGGAGGGAATGTTGCCGAGAATGCCGGTGGCCCGCGGGGATTAAAATATGGAGTTACAAAGGACTATGTCCTTGGTCTTGAGCTGGTACTTCCAGATGGCAGGGTTATTACAACAGGCGTAAAAACACATAAGGGGGTTGTGGGGTATGACCTGACACGGCTTATAGTAGGCTCTGAGGGAACTTTAGCATTTATAACAAAGATTTTTTTAAGGGTTGTGCCGCTTCCTCAGGAGGTCGTAACGCTTCTATGTATATTTCCAAGGCTAAATGAGGCTTTAACAGCAGTTTCCAGGATTACAGCATCAAGAATAATTCCAAGAACCCTGGAATTTATGGATTCCGGGGCAATCAATGCTGTTGAGGATTATAAGCCTTTTGGTCTTCCCAGAAATGCAGAGGCATTATTGTTAATAGAAGTAGACGGGCCCCGGAGTTCAGTGTCTGAGGACGCTGAGAGAATAGCGTCTGTTTGCACTTCGATGGGTGCCAGGGTTAGCGTAGCTGCCGATGATTTTGCAAATCAGCGGCTCTGGGAGGCAAGGAGGGCTGTCTCGCCTGCTCTTTATCGTATCAGCCCTACAAAAATCAATGAAGATATTGTAGTACCTCGAAGTAAAATACCCGATATGCTGCGATTATTAGAAGAAATAGGTAACAGGTATAACCTGAAAATAGTAAATTTTGGACATGCCGGTGATGGGAATATTCATGTAAATATAATGACTGATAAAAATAATAAAGAAGAGTATCAAAGGGCAAATGATGCCATAAATGATATTTTTGAAGCAACTATAAAGCTGGGTGGAACGATTTCCGGAGAACACGG
>JAZFSN010000067.1:0-2737 GCA_036446195.1 Thermodesulfovibrionia bacterium
AACTACTTTCTTTGATGAAGATGTTGTTGTACACACTCCCATGGCAGACCCTTTTTGTTCAAATCTTATTGACCTGCTTTCATCATCTGCAGGGCAGATAGGGACACCTTTTCATAAAAACAGGACTGTTGTAACAATAGAAGGCCCGAGATTTTCTACCAAAGCTGAAAGTCATATGTTCAGGAGCTGGAATGCTGATGTTATCAATATGAGTACCGTGCCTGAGGTCAATCTTGCAAGGGAAAAACAGATGCACTATGCCGCGGTTGCAATGTCAACAGATTATGACTGCTGGCGAGAGGGTGAGGAGACAGTAACATGGGAAATGATAATGGAGACCATGAAGAAGAATGCAGGTAATGTAATAAAGCTCTTTTTAGATGTCATTCCAAAAATCAGCGATTATGATGATATCTGTGTGAAATAATACCAAGTTTATAAAAAGGAGGATAAAATGCCGATTAAGTCCAGAATCAGGACCATACCGGATCATCCAAAAAAAGGAATTATGTTCAGGGATATCACTACCCTTATTAAAGACCCGGTCGGGTTCAGACTGGTTATTGATAGTTTTACCCAGAGATATGTAAAAGGCGACATAGCATTTGACATAATTGTTGGGATAGAGGCACGGGGTTTTATAATCGGCGGGGCCCTGTCTTATACTCTCGGGAAAGGCTTTGTTCCAATCAGAAAATCAGGCAAGCTTCCTGCCGAGGTAGTAAGGCATGAATACCAGCTTGAATATGGCACAGATACAATTGAAATGCATAAAGATGCAATCGAAAAAGGTTCCAAAGTTCTCTTAGTTGATGACCTTCTTGCAACTGGCGGTACAGCGCTGGCGGCGGCTGTACTGATTGAAAAACTTGGCGGTATTATCAGTGAAATGGCTTTTATTGTTAATCTTCCGGATGTGGGCGGCTATAAGAAATTAAAGGACAAGGGCTATGCTCTCTTCTGTCTGACAGAATTTGAAGGAGACTAAAACACAGGAAATAATAAATAGTCTGCCAATTATTGCTTAAATTTTTGACCCGTCACTTATTACGATTCATCGGATTTATTATAATAATTTAAGAGGAAAGTTAGAGTACAAAAAATAAAGGGGGCATTACCCTGCTGCCAAAGCTTTAATATAGGTTTTTCTCCGGCGTCCCTGCCGAGTTTAGAGAAATCTCACTCCAGAGTGCAAATATTGCGTTGTCTTCAGGGTGAGTATCTGAAAGGAAATATAAATATCGATGGATATATCCAGAGAAATAGCACGGCTCAATCTCAGGCAGAAGGAAGCGGTTATGTATACCGACGGCCCACTCCTCATCCTTGCCGGAGCCGGCTCGGGAAAGACAAAGGTCATAACCATGAGAACCGCATACCTGATACACACGGGTGTAAGGGCAGAGTCTGTTCTGGCAGTCACCTTTACCAACAAGGCAGCACGTGAAATGAAGGGGAGAATAATTGCTCTATTAAAGACGGGAAAAAGAAATGTCCCTATTATCTCAACCTTTCATTCTTTCTGCCTGCGGATTCTGAGGAAGGAGATGAAATACCTCGGTTTGAGAAAAAATTTCACTATTTACGATACCTCCGAACAGGTCTCACTTTTAAAGAACCTCCTCTCTGATATCACCGTCTACAGGAAGCAGTTTAAAGCCGAAGTCATTCTCGACAGGATCGGAAAGTTAAAGAACTCCTCCACATCCCTTGAGGATCTGAATACATCGAAACAGGATGACCTTTCCATCATTGTCGAAAGGGTCTATCCCGAATATCAGAAGGCATTAAGGGCATTGAACGCTGTTGACTTTGATGACCTTCTTTTGCTTGTTATTGAACTCTTCAGAAAGGAACCTCATCTCCTTGAAGCTTATCAGGACAGGTTCAGGTATATCATGGTCGACGAATATCAGGATACAAACAGGGTTCAATATACTTTATTGAAACTGCTTACAGGCAAAAGAAAAAATCTCTGTGTCGTAGGTGATGACGACCAGTCCGTCTATGCCTGGAGGGGGGCAAATCCCGGTAATATTCTTGATTTTGAAAATGATTTTCCCGGAACAAAGGTCATCCGTCTCGAGCAGAACTACCGTTCAATGGGGAATATTTTAGAAGCTGCAAACGGTGTAATAAGAAATAACAGAAAGAGAATGGAAAAATCCCTCTGGACTTCAGAGGGGATGGGGCCGGGTGTCAAGATAATGAGGGCTCCCGATGGGGAGGAAGAGGCAAAACTGGTTGCAGGGAAGATTCTCCACCTGATAAATTCCAAAGGCCTCTCTTATGACGATTTTGCAATCATTTACAGAGCCAATATTTTTTCAAGGCCGTTTGAAGCGGCGTTGCGGAGAAACAGGATCCCATACTCTGTTGTAGGAGGTACAAGTTATTTCGACCGGAAAGAGATCAAGGACCTTGCATCTTATCTGAAGATCATACTTAACCGGTACGATGATATAAGCCTCCTGAGAATAGCTAACCTGCCCAGAAGAGGAATAGGGAACACATCACTTGGCAGATTGCAGGATTATGCAGAACAAGAGAAGTTATCTCTCCTTGAAACATTCGGGAGGGCAGACAAGGTCCCCGATATTCCCGGACAGACGGCAAAAAAGGTCTCTGACCTGGCTGATATGATAGACAATTACAGAGCGGGATTCTTAAAAAACAAAGATATGGCAAAGCAACTGAGTAAACTAATAGCCGAAATTGACTTTACCAAACATATCAG
>JAZFSN010000068.1:0-8912 GCA_036446195.1 Thermodesulfovibrionia bacterium
TTTCCCCATTTTCGAGTATTGTTAATTGTCTAAATTTAAGGCTATTTAGTTCCTTTGTTATTATTTTCAGATACTGGGGTTTTGTATGGGTTATAAAAATTCTGGAGGGAGGCTGGTTCAGCTTTTTTAGTTCGTTTAGAAGCATATTAGGAGTAAGATGCCCTGTTCTGATAGCTGCTTCTCTCATTTTATTAGGAAAAGTTACCTCTATTATTAATCCGGAAATGCCAGCTTTTACCCGCTTTGCATTAGCCCTTTTCCATAAACTGGCCGTAGGGCCGGTATCTCCTGTGTAAATGAGTCTTTTCCCCTTCAAGTCTTCAATGATATAACCCGCTGCTGCGATTGAATGATTCACTTTTTCCGCAATAATTTTGTAATTATTAATTTTGAAGCTTTTTCCTGTTTTTACAGTCTTTAATTTAAGCAGTGGTTTTTGGGGGCTTGGGATTACTGTAAAGTCAGGCCATACAGCATTATTAAACAGATTATTCTTTATTAGCTGAAGCACTTTTTTTATTCCCATGAGGGTAAAACTATGTTTTTGGTTTACCAGAAACATATTATCAGCAAGAGTTGGTATTCCCCGTATGTGGTCGAGGTGGGCATGGGTTATGAGTATATGACTTATTTTTTTCTGCGCGACTTCATCCAGGGAGCCGGTAATAGTGCCGGCATCAAGCAGTATCCTGTCATCAAGTAAAAATGCGGGAGGACCAAAACCCGGGAATTCTGCTCCAGAGCATCCAAGAACCTTTATTTTCATATTATTTTTCTTTCTTTAAAGACCAAAAAAAATCTAAATCGATTTTTACTAAAAAAAATTAAATGGCTTCCCTGAGGGCACTGACAAAATTCTTTATGTCCTTGCCTTCTGAAATCAGTCTTACAATAGCGCTTCCCACAATTACACCGTCGGCAAGATTTGCTACTGCTGATGCTTCTTCAGGATTCGAAATTCCAAAACCTACTGCTACTGGTTTTCTGGCAGTTGATTTTATCAGGGACAGGGTATCTTTCATTGATTTATCCATTAATATCCGTGCGCCTGTAATGCCGGTGATGGAAACGTAATATATAAAACCTGTGGAAGCCCTCGCAACCTTTTTGATTCTGTCTTTTGTGCTTGTAGGCGCCAACATAAAAATAGTATCAAGCCCGTATTGTTTTGTAAAACCTGTGAAATCATCTGCTTCATCAGGGATTAGATCAGGGACTATAATGCCGTTAACGCCGACTCTTACAGCTTCTTTGACAAATGCCTCTGTTCCATATCTGAATACGGGGTTATAATATGTCATCAGAATAAGGGGTATTTTAGAATTCTGTCTGATTTCTTCGACAAGGGCCAGAACTTTCCTAAGCGTAACTCCCTGTTTCAGCGCCCTCTCTGATGCCCTCTGAATGGTTGGACCGTCGGCAAGGGGGTCGGTGAATGGAACCCCGAGTTCAATAATATCAGCCCCTGCCTTTTCAAGCTCAGCAACATATATTTTGGTATCATTTAATGTCGGATCCCCTGCCATAATGTATGGTATAAGGGCTTTTTTGCCTGTTTTTCTTAATTGTCTAAATACTCGCGCTATTGTACTCATTGCTTTGTACTCTGATATCGAAGGATGGACATAACATAACCTTACTACCTTTCTATGTCTTCTTTCCCGCAACATATGCTCACAGCTTTATTCCCCTGATTCTTGCTACCTCCTGCACATCTTTATCTCCCCTGCCTGATAGATTGATTATTATGATAGCGTCCCTGGGCATGTCTGGAGCTGTTTTAATAGCCTCTGCAATGGCATGGGCAGACTCAAGTGCAGGGGTAATTCCTTCAGTGCAGCTTAAAAGTTCAAATGCATGAAGTGCTTCTTCATCTGTTGCATGAGTGTATTCAATTTTATTAAGGTCTCTCAAATAACAATGTTCAGGACCTATTGAGGCGTAGTCAAGACCTGCAGAGACTGAATGTGTTCCAAGGACATTTCCGTCATCATCCTGAAGGAGATAGCTCTTACAGCCCTGAAATATACCTAATAAGCCTCCTGCAAAACGTGCTGCATGTTTACCAGTGTCAATACCGAGCCCGCCTGCTTCCACACCTATCATCCTTATATTGTTTTTAAGAAAGGCGTGGAAAAGACCTATTGAATTGCTTCCGCCGCCAACACAGGCAATTAGACAGTCAGGCAGTCTGCCTTCTTCTTTGAGTATCTGCTGTTTTGCTTCCTTCCCTATCACAGACTGAAAGTCTCTTACCATTACAGGATATGGGTGAGGCCCGAATACAGTACCCAAGACATAATGTGTATTACGTACATTAGTTGTCCAATCGCGCAATGCCTCATTTATCGCATCTTTTAATGTCCTTGAACCGGTAGGGACTTCAGTTACTTTTGCTCCCAGGATGTGCATTCTGAATACATTCAGTGACTGGCGCTTCATGTCTTCGGTGCCCATATATATTTCACAGTCAAGCCCTGTCAGGGCAGCACCAGTTGCAGTGGCAACACCATGCTGTCCGGCACCTGTCTCTGCTATAATTCTTTTCTTACCCATTCTCTTTGCAAGCAATGCCTGTCCAATCGCATTATTTATCTTGTGTGCCCCTGTGTGGCAGAGATCTTCCCGCTTTAAGTAGATTTTTGCTCCCCCGGCATATTTGGTAAGATTTCCTGCAAAGTAAAGAGGTGTTGGTCTTCCTATAAAGTGTCTCTGGAGATGTCCCAGTTCACTAAGAAAATCCTTATCTCGCCTGTATTTTTTGTAAGTATTTTCAAGTTCGATAAGTGCAGGCATAAGTGTTTCAGGCACAAACCTGCCCCCGTAGCGGCCAAAATGCCCTTTGCTGTCCGGGACCTTTTTGGTTTTTTTAATCATACTTTTTGTAAACCTTTTATTTGTTAAAATTAACTACATATTATAGCACAGCACCAGCGAATAAAAATAGAATTCCATAGGGACCGTTGACATCTTTTAAAAATCAGTGGTAGCTTAATATTAGAATATATGAGTTTTAAAAAATAAGATCTAAGGGTAATAGCTATGAAAGCATATTCTTACATTACAGAAAAACATTATTAGGAGCAGTTTTCATGAAATTTAAACAATACAATAAATTAACCCCATATATTAAAAGACATATGTTAACTTTAATTCCTTTTTTAACTGTTTCAAAAACATTAAATATATTAATTGCTTTATTTGAGATGAAAACAAGAAGGACTAAAGTTTTTTCAAGACCCTTTGTTTTACGAATAGATCCATGTACTCTATGCAATCTAAAGTGCGTTTCCTGCAATACGCATAAAGTGCAAACCAGTGAAAAAAGAATGATGAGTTATGACGACTTTGTTGTTATTGTAAATAAAGTAAAAAAATATAGTATTAGGTGTTCTCTCTATGATCTTGGAGAACCATTTCTTAATAAAGACATATATAAGATGATTTATTTTTTATCTTCTAACGGAATCAGCTCACTTGTTAGCACTAACTTTACACTTTTTAAAAAAGGGGATTTGGCTGAGCTGTTTAATAGTAGGCTTACTTTGTTAGAGCCATGCATGGATGGTTTTACTCAGGAAAACTATGTTAAATATAGAGTTGGCGGTAATATTGAAGATATAAAAGAAAATATTAAAAATGTCATGGAATATAAATTAAAGAATAATTTAAAGTATCCAATTGTAGACGTTCAAGTCATTGAATTTGAGCATTTAAAGGAAGAACTCCCTCTAATAGATAATTTTTTGAAGTCAATAAAGGTTGACAGGATTACATATCGAAAAGAACATTTAGGGTTTAATTCTGTGTATAGAAAAGATGCGCCTAATAGCGCAACGTGTTTCTGGCTGTATTTAGGTGCTCTGATTAGGCCGGATGGAAAAGTATATCCTTGTGGAAGAAATTTTGATCATTTCAGTTACGGCAATATTTTCGAACAAGACATTGATGAAATTTGGAATAATAAATATTACCAATTTTCTAGAAGTTTATTTAAAAAAGGCCCTGATTTAGCTTACAGTGAGGATATGAAAGACATTCCCTGTTTATCCTGCAGAAGGTTTATAAAACAGCGTAAAATATATGCAATTCAACAAAGATAATTTCCAGAGCTTTTTTAAGAAGCATTAAAAAATAACTGGAATATTTCCTATCCGCTGGACAAAAGGCATCCATGGTTTGCAATAAACGGTACTCCATGGATTTTTTCAACTGAAGATTTTATAAAGACCGATTAGTATTTATTTTCGCTGGTTTGAAACAGAGAATCAGGCATATCCCCTGAAAGTTTTTCTGGCATTTTCAATGAATGACTTTAGTTTTTTGTGGTCTTTTATGCCCTTTTTTGTGCTCTCGACTCCTGTGGCCACGTCAATCCCGTACGGTTCAACCCATTTTATTGCTTCTTCCACATTTTTTGGTGTAAGGCCTCCGGCAAGAATTATACGACCGAATTTTTTTGCTTCAACTGCGATTGCCCAGTTAAATATCTGACCTGTGCCGCCTATGGAATCATGGGAGTAAGTATCTATCAGAAAAGCCGATACATTATACTTTTTTAAAGGTTCAAGGTCAGTCAGGTCTTTTACCCTTATTGCTTTGATTGTCTTTCTGCACAGATTACAGCTCTCAGGAGGTTCTGATCCATGAAGCTGAACGGTATTAAGCTCCACATAGCGGACAATTTTTTCTATTTCTGATTTGTCTTCATCAACGAAAACCCCGATAGCATTTATAAAGGGTGGAAGACCGGACACAATATTTTTTGCCGTTTCAGGGGTGACAGATCTGGGACTTTTAGAATGAAAAACAAACCCGAGGGCATCTGCTCCATATTCTATTGCAGCAAGGGCATCATCCAGATTGGTTATCCCGCATATTTTTATCCTTACCATATCGAATATATTAACATAAAATCATTTTGTATTAGGTTTTTTTTGGACTTATCTTAAGTATAAAGAATAAAGAAAAAAGACAGGTTTAAACGTCAGCATTACCTGTTAGTTTACCCCGTTAAAAGAAAGCCTTCAATGAAATCGGAGGTTAAAAAATCTGTTGCAGTCAGTGGTCTAAAGCCACCGACATGCGATACCTTTTTAACGGGGTTAACTGCTATTGTCTGTTATTTTTATTATATCTATCACAGTGAATAATAGCATTGGATTAGTTAATACTGGTATTATAGTATTAGCATTACGAGGATGCTGCCTGAATGCCCCGCTCTGTGAGCGGGGATGAAAGGTAGCTATATAAATAAAAATAATTATTCCTTGCTCGGAAGCCCCGCCTTGTAGGCGGGGAGCTTCACTAATATTTGTCGAATAGCTGTGCGGAAAATATATGGTTAGAGAGCAGAATAAAATATTAAAGAAACTTGTAGTTTTTACTGATCTGTGTATTGTGGCTTTATCGCTTATATTGGCTTATTATCTTAGGTATAAAATACAGGATATTTATACTTTCACATTCATTTTGCCCAGATTGCATCCTATCCATTATTATCTCGGACAACTTCCTATGCTTATTCTGACATGGGGAGGATTTTTGTTTTATTTTGGAATGTATAAGTCTTCATGTATTAGAAAAACACAGGAAGCCTTTTTTATCGTGCTTAAAACAGCATTTTTTGGATTTATTGTTTTCTCAAGTTATGTGTTTATTTTGAACATGCAGGAAGATGTCAGCAGACTTGTTATAGTTTTTACTTTTATCATAGCCAGCATTATGGTTATTTTAGAAAAGGCTGCCCTGGCGTATTTATTCAGAAAATTTTCAATGAACGCTATTACATTTAAGGGTGATCTGTTTAATTTTAAAAATATATTAATTGTTGGAACATGGAAAAGGGCTGAACAACTTATAAAACTGATAACAAAAAACCCTGAATGGGGATTAAAAATAGTTGGAATTGTTGATAAAGAGTACTCAAAAAAAGGTGAAATAATCAACGGACACAAAGTAATAGGTGTTTTTGATGATATACCCGGAATAATTCATGAAAATGCAGTAAACGAAATTGTTTTTGTGGTTCCTCATTCATGGCTTAACGAAATAGAGGACATAATGTATTTCTGCGAAAGTGAAGGAATAACCGTTAACCTCGCTGTAGATTTATTTGAATTTAAATTTTCAAAAGCAAAACAGACTGACCTTCAAGGATTTCCCCTGCTAACTTTTGAAAGCACATCTGACAAGCTGGAACATTTGTTTATAAAAAGAGCATTTGATTTTATTTTTTCCGGTATTGCTCTTATATTATTGTCTCCTGCTATTATAATTTTAAGTATAATCTTAAAGTCAATATCAAAAGGACCGATTTTTTTTAAGCAAGCAAGGTGCAGTTTGCACGGTAGGGAATTTATACTTTATAAATTCAGGACAATGGTTGTTGATGCTGAGTCAAAACTTAGGGATATTCTTGTACATAATGAAATGAGCGGACCAGCTTTTAAAATTACAGACGATCCGAGGATGACAAAAGTGGGAAAGTGGTTGAGGAGATACAGTTTGGATGAGCTGCCCCAGTTATGGAATGTTTTCAAGGGAGATATGAGCCTTGTCGGCCCAAGACCTCCTTTACCATCAGAGGTTGAAGAATATAATCCTTGGCAGAGAAGAAAGCTTAGTATGAGGCCGGGCATAACCTGTCTCTGGCAGATAAGCGGCAGAAACATTATTACTGATTTTAATGAGTGGATGAAACTTGACCTTGAATATATTGATAACTGGTCACTTAAGCTTGACTTTAAGATATTTTTCAAGACAATTCTTGTGGTTTTGTCTGCTAAAGGGGCTAAATAAACACATCAAATTTAAAGCTGATAAAAGTGAACATGAAGAGAGGATAAAATATTTATGAAAAAAATAAAGATATTGGTGACAGGCGGTGCAGGGTTTATAGGCTCTCATATTGTGGACAGACTGATAGATGAAGGATATGAGGTTATTGTAGTTGATAATCTTTCATCAGGCAGGGAAGGGAATATAAATAAAAAAGCCAGGTTCTATAAAATGGATATTCAGGACAAGGGGATTGAAACAGTCTTTCAAAAAGAACGGCCTGATTATGTTAATCACCAAGCTGCTCATATAGACGTGCGTCGTTCTGTTTCAGATCCTGTATTTGATGCAAAGACAAATGTGTTAGGTATGATAAATGTTCTTCAAAGTTGTATTAAATACAAAGTAAAGAAAGTAATTTTTGCCTCTTCCGGCGGTACTGTTTATGGAGAACAGCAAACTTTCCCTGCCACAGAAGCCCATCCTTTAAGACCAGTAAGCCCTTATGGAATAACTAAATTAGCAGGTGAAAATTATTTACATTATTACAAGATAACTTACGGACTGGATTTTGCAACCTTGCGTTATGCAAACGTCTACGGTCCACGCCAGGATCCCTTTGGGGAGGCCGGTGTTGTAGCTATCTTTATACAGAAGATGCTTGACGGAGAGCAACCAATTATTAATGGAGATGGAAAGCAAACAAGGGATTTTGTATATGTTGAGGACGTTGTCATGGCCAATGTTTTATCGATAACAAATTACACGCCTGAAAACATATTTAATATAGGAACAGGTGTTGAGACCTCGGTTAATCAGATATTCAATAAGCTTAAAGAGATAATAAATCCAGGCATTAAGGAAAAACATGGCCCACCCAAAACTGGTGAGCAACTGAGGTGTGTGCTTGAATGTAAGAGGGCAAAAGAAGTCCTGAATTGGACGCCGGAAACTTCATTTGAAGACGGATTAAGGAAGACTTATGAGTTTTTTAAGGATGTGGGGAAATAGATACGCAAGTATTATTGGTGTTAATTAATTTTATATGAAATATAAATTAAAACAGTTCACTCTGTGTTTGTACCTTCTTTATTTATTCACAAAGTTTTATTCTTCTGTAATTTAAATGAAAATTCTGCTTGTAAATAATTTCTTTTACAATCGTGGTGGTGACTGTACCTATTTTTTCGCATTGAAAAATCTTTTGGAGAAAAAGGGGCATAAGGTTATAGTTTTTTCTATGCATCACCCACAGAACTTTGACTCAGAATATTCAAAATATTTTGTAAGTTATATAAATTATCCTGGCGAATTAGAAAGTAAGAGTATTTCTTCAGGCCTGAAAGTTTTATGCAGGAGCATATATTCCCTGGAAGCAAAAAAGAAAATTGAGGCGCTTATTAATGCAGAAAAACCTGAAATTGCTCACCTGAATAATATTCGGCATCATATAACAACATCAATAATAAATGTGTTTAAAAAATACAAAATACCTGTAGTCTGGACCCTGCATGACTTCCAGCTTATTTGTCCAAATACCTCTTTCCTGGCAAAAGGCAATATTTGCGAGAGATGTAAAAAAAGAAAGTACTTTTGGCCGCCAATTGTCAGGTGTAAAAAATCTTCTTTTTTGGCAAGTTCAATGGCTGCTGTCGAACATACATTTCAGTGGATATCCGGGATATATGACTTAGTTGAAGTTTTTATTGCTCCAAGTGATTTTTTAAGAAAAAAATTTATTGAATATAGTTTTGCAGAGGATAGAATAGTGCTTCTAAGATATTTTACGGATATTGATTTGGACAATGAAGAAGAAAAAACGGATAATTATTATCTTTATGTAGGAAGGATATCAGAGGAAAAGGGCATAAAGACCCTTATTGATTCGGCAGTTAAGGTAAAATCATGTAAACTTAAAATTACCGGGGACGGTCCAATACTGAAACAAATGATTACATATGCTAAATCTAAAGATAAAGAGGAAATAATAGAGTTTTTAGGACATAAAATGCGTAAAGATTTATTGGAGCTTTATAAAAAATGTAGATTTATTGTTGTCCCTTCAGAATGGTACGAGGTGACCGGACTGGTTGTATTAGAGGCTTTTGCCGTTGGGAAAACAGCAATAGGTT
>JAZFSN010000069.1:0-16862 GCA_036446195.1 Thermodesulfovibrionia bacterium
TCTGAGGGGCGCTGATGAAGTTTTAAAAATTGTCTCAATGTTAAAGATTAAAAAAGTCTTTTTCAAAGACGGGAGCCCTTCATGTGGATGCTGCTATATAAAAGTCGGAAATAAGAGGATTAAAGGCAAAGGCGTTGCCACCGCTGTTCTTTTAAGGGCTGGCATTAAAGTGCAGTCTGAGTAAAATATACTTTAAATATTATGAGAAGTAAGTATTTGAATTTTTTAGTTTTTTGTTTTTAGTCTTTAGACTGATTACTGATCACTGATAACTGACTTTAGCTGTTTTAGATTGGATGCAGGGATTACCATCAGGATGGCTGTGACAGTTATGTTATTGCCTGAGTCAGGCTATTTATGTCTCAATCCGAATACTGTTTTTAATTCGTGTCCCTGAATAATCGTAAATTTCCGTAAAATATCGAGTATTTTTGAAAAAAAAGCATAAAAACGCTATTATTAGCCTATTTAGCCTAATTTTTGCTGTTTTACCGCCTTTTACGCCCTTGTTTTAAATTTTGATTAATAGTATATTAGCACTCACCTCAGGTGAGTGCTAATAACCAACCTGTATGGAATTTATTAATTTAGAGCAAATTCAAAAAAAGAAAGGAGAGGCAACTATGAAGTTTAAACCGCTGAAAGACAGGGTGTTAGTTAAGTATTCTGAAGAAGATGAGAAAAGTTCAGGGGGACTGTATATTCCTGATACTGCTAAAGAGAAACCGCAAAAAGGAGAAGTAATTGCTGTGGGGCCCGGCAAGGTAACTGATGATGGCAAACTGCAGAAGATGGACATAAAGGTTGGCGACATAATTTTGTTCGAGAAATACGCTGGCTCTAAAATAAATATGGATAATGTGGAGTATCTGATTATCCGGGAAGAGGATATTTCAGGGATATTAAAATAGAAAATATCAGGAATTCGTTAATATAAAAAGGAGGAGAAAATGGCAAAACAGTTAGTTTTTGATGATATAGCAAGAAGAAACATTCTGAGTGGCATATCCGTCTTGACTGATGCCGTTAAGGCAACCCTTGGTCCCAAGGGAAGAAATGCTATTCTTGACAAAAAATACGGTGCGCCTACAATTACAAAAGACGGCGTGACAGTGGCCAAGGAGATTGAGCTAAAGGATCCTTATGAAAACATGGGTGCCCAGCTTGTGCGGGAGGTTGCAAGCAAGACCTCTGATGTTGCCGGTGACGGAACAACTACTGCAACTGTGCTCGCATACTCGCTTTATAAGGAAGGGCTTAGACATGTTGTTGCAGGTGCAAATCCCATGGAAGTCAAGAGGGGGATAGAAAAGGCAATAGAAGTAACTGTAAAGGAACTAAAGAAACAGAGCAGGCCCGTACAGGAGAAAAAAGAGATTGCCCAGGTAGGGACAATATCAGCAAACAACGATCCCTCAATAGGAGATCTTATAGCAGAGGCAATGGACAAGGTGGGCAAGGACGGTGTTATCACTGTTGAGGAAGCAAAAGGCATAGAGACAACACTGGACGTGGTTGAGGGAATGCAGTTTGACAGAGGTTATATCTCACCTTACTTTGTAACAGACCCCGAGAGGATGGAGAGCGTTCTTGAAGATGTACTTATACTGATTCACGAGAAAAAGATAAGTGTCATGAAGGACCTTCTGCCGATTCTAGAACAGATTGCAAAGATGGGTAAACCCCTTCTCATAATTGCGGAAGAGGTTGAAGGTGAGGCACTTGCTACCCTTGTCGTTAATAAGCTCCGCGGCACGCTTCAGATAAGTGCGGTTAAGGCCCCTGGTTTTGGCGACAGAAGAAAGGCAATGCTTGAGGATATTGCCATTCTTACAGGCGGAACAATGATATCAGAAGATCTCGGGATAAAACTTGAGAATATAAAGGTCTCTGACCTTGGAAGGGCAAAAAAGGTAAACATTGACAAGGAGAATACAACGATTGTTGAAGGCGCGGGAGATTCAGACAAAATCAAGGGACGTGTAAAGCAGATGAAGGCGCAAATTGAGGAGACAACTTCAGATTACGACAAGGAGAAACTGCAGGAGCGCCTTGCTAAACTCGTTGGAGGAGTTGCTGTAATCAATGTCGGGGCTGCAACAGAGACAGAGATGAAAGAGAAGAAGGCAAGGGTTGAAGATGCGCTTCACGCCACAAGGGCCGCTGTTGAGGAAGGCATAGTTCCCGGCGGAGGTGTTGCATTTCTGAGATGTATCCCTGCTTTAGATAAGTTAAAACTGGAGGCAGCTCAACAGGTCGGTGTAGAAATAACCAAAAGGGCCCTTGAAGAGCCGATAAGGCAGATTGTAACCAATGCCGGTGTTGAAGGTTCTATTGTTGTTGAAAAAGTAAAAAACAATGAAGACCCCAATTATGGGTTTGATGCGAATACAGAGAAGTACGTTGACATGATGAAGGCGGGCATTATTGACCCTACAAAGGTAACAAGGTTTGCGCTTCAGAATGCAGCTTCAATCTCAGCACTTATGCTCACAACCAGTGTTATGGTAACTGACATCCCGGAAAAAGAAAAGGCGCCTGACATGCCGCCTGGCGGAGGAATGGGAGGCGGTATGGGCGGTATGTATTAAATATAAGAGAAAAGGGAAAAGGATAAGGAAAAAGGGAGCAGGCGGGATTGTCTGCTCCCTTTTTTTCTTTTGTTTTCTCATATCCAGGGTATTATGTGATATAATACACTACTTTCAGTCAGGGTGAATTATAAACAGATTCAATTGAGCGCATTGCTCCTGGAAAGTTGGTTACATATAGTTTGATAGTGTGAGTCTTGCAAGTATCGAGTCCGCCTGAAAAGGAAATTCTTTCGAAGAAGATTTAAAAAGATGAAATTGAAAAATATTTATTTTATAGAGGCAAAATCTCCAGGTGTCCACATATTCAGCAGGACGCCCATCCCCAGGCTGGGCACTATTCTGTTAGCCACTATCCTGAAGGACAGGGGTTATAACACGAGAGTTTTTATTGAGGATATATCAAAACCTGACTGGAAACTGCTTGAAGGTGCAGACGTTATATGTATTTCCTCCATTACATCGACTGCCCCGCGGGCATATCAAATTGCTGAAAAGTTCGGCAGGATGGGTATTCCTGTTATTATGGGAGGGCCGCACCCTACTTTTATGTCGGAGGAAAGTCTTTTACACTCTGATTATGTTGTCAGGGGAGAGGGGGAAGAGACAATTGTAGAGCTGCTTGAGCATATTGAGTCAGGTCTGCCGCTGGGCACGATTAAGGGCCTGTCATTTAAAACAGGGCAGAAAGTTATACAGCATAATCCTGACAGGGGACTTGTTTCTGATCTTGACGCTGCCCCTATTCCTGATTTCAGTCTGGTCTACAACTGGCAAAAAGCAAACGTTATTCCCATAGCTACCTCCAGGGGATGCCCGTTTGCATGCAGGTTTTGCTCCGTAGTTCAAATGTTTGGCAGAAAATACCGTTTCAAGTCGATAGACAGGGTTATAGAGGAAGTAAAAGCCGTTGCCTCCTCAAATGCAAATGCCCATGTGTTTTTTGTAGATGATAATTTTGCAGCCAATAAAAAACGGACAAAAGCGCTTCTACAGGCTCTTATTGACAATGATATAAATATAGAATGGAGCGCCCAGATGCGCACCGATATTGCCAGAGACCCGGAGCTGATAAGATTAATGGCCAGGACAGGATGCTTTATAGTTTTTATTGGTTTTGAATCCATTAATCCCAAAACTCTTGCCCTTTATAATAAACGCCAGGCTGTTGAAGACATAAACATATGCATTAAGACCTTAAAAAGCCACTCCATTAATATCCATGGGATGTTTATCCTTGGTTCTGACACTGATGATATTCAGACCATCAAAAATACGCAGAAATATGCCAAAAAACTCGGGATAGAGTCTGTCCAGTTTATGATGCTCACCCCTCTTCCCGGAACACCCGTTTTCAGGGAATTGCAGGATCAGGGACGCATTATCCATACGGACTGGAGCAAATACGACGCGCACCATGCAGTATTCGAGCCCAAGCTTATGACTGCATTTGAACTTCATGTTAAGACATTAAAGGCCATGGCAAGATTTTACTCATGGCCATCTATAGTGAGGAAAATTCTTAACAGGGACTTTTTTTACAGTTTTATCAGGTTTTACGGGAAAAGAGCTGTAAAGATATCCCTTTCAAACAGAAAGAAATATTTAGAACACATAAAAGAACTTATTCTTACAGAGTTTGACAAAAAAACTGACAAAATAAGAAAGTACTTTTCTCAAAAACAAAACAACATAAAGAATATTATTTTAAATACTGCTTCACTGGAAAAGAATGAATCACGGTTCTTTTCAATTTTCCTTGAGAAACTCGATAAAAGGTTGATTATTAACAGGGAAGATTTTAAAGTGCAAAAGAATACCCTTACCATTACGCCTTTTGTTGAGCATTTACAAAGCGGATACCATAAAGGCAGGAAGCATTTATCAGATTTCCATGAAAAGTATATGGACAGACTTGATTCAATCAAAATAATTAATATAGAGTCTATCTCGCTTTATAAAACCTGCGTTAACATTGGACTGCTGTTGAATAAAAAGTCGAGAAAAATACGAAAGGCATACGAACAGGCTCTCAAAAGCATTGGAGGCACCGCGTTTGAATGCAATAATGTTTTAGTAATGGTTGAGGAGTAGCTAAGACTGTTTTTTATTTGCTTCCGAATAGTACTCCATCTCAAGGAGTTTTCTTTTAATCTTTATGCCTGATGAATACCCGCCTATGGAACCATTTGACTCTATTATCCTGTGGCATGGCAGAACTATTGGAACCGGGTTTTTTGAAAGAGCCCGGCCAACTGCCCTTGTTGCTGAAGGATTTCCTATTTTTTCAGCAATCCATTTGTATGTCCTTGTTTCTCCAAAAGGTATGTCTTTAAGGCAGGACCATATTTTTTTCTCAAAATCCGTACCTTTTAGAAATTTAATTCTCTGGCTGAAACCCCTGTCATCGCCCCTGAAAAAATCTTTAAGTTCTTTGATGAAACTCTTTGGGGCAGCCCCTTTTTTAAACGCTATTCTGGCAGGCTTTTTAAAGGAAATTCCAGCAAGTGATTCCCTGGAGAAAATAAGATAAAGCAAGCCTACACGGCTCTCAAAGATGTCATAAAATAAAGAAGGTTTATGCATAGAGTTTCGTTATATGTTAATCGTTATTTGTTACCTGCCTGCCGGCAGGCAGGTTCGTAATTACCAATAACCAATAACTAATAACGGTTTTTATGATGTTTTAACCCTTTTAATTTCAATTACACCGCTAACTTGTGCGAGTTTCTTGAGAACTTCATTAAACTGAGATTTGTTCTTAACCTCTAATATAAAATTAAAGCGTGCCTGTTTGTCGCGAGTTACAGAGGCATCTGCGTGTTTTATATTGATATTACTTGCTGATATAACAGAACTTAACTCTGCAAGAATGCCCTTTTTATCAATCGTATAGACAGAGATTCTGACCGAATAGGTAAAATCTGAATCTCCATCTACAATCCACTCTACTTCTACAAGACGGTCCCTGTCAATTGTTAGTGAATCAAGATTGGGGCAGTTAACAGTATGTATGGAAACTCCTTTACCCCTTGTGATAAAGCCAATGACCTGTTCCCCTGGAATCGGGTAGCAGCATCTCGAGCGATGGAACATTATATCGTCAACACCTTTGATTCTTATTCCCTTTTCCTCTGCTGGCTTCCTGGACACTTTGCCTGCTCGCTGCTTCTCGATTTTTTCAGGTTCAGGCAGGAGCTTGTTTACAATCTGGTGAGCAGAGAGTTTACCGTAGCCTATGGCTATAAGCAGATCTTCGTGGTTTTTTATCCTGAAAGATTTTGTTGCTTCAAGGATTTCTTTGGATTTTATCAATGAAGGACTCAGGCCGTGTTTTCTGAGTTCTCTCTCTAAAAGTTCTTCACCAACCGTCACGCCTTTTTTGCGTTCTTCTATCTTAATCCACTGTTTTATTCTTGACTTTGCCTTCTGTGACCTGACAAATTTAAGCCAGTCCCTGCTTGGTTCGTGCCCCTGAGACGAAATAATTTCAACTGTATCGCCGTTTTTAAATTTATATCTCAAAGGAACGATCTTCCCGTTTACCTTGGCCCCGGTGCACTGATGTCCTATCTCGGTATGGATGTTATAGGCGAAGTCAACAGGAGTTGAATCCCGTGCGAGCTCTATTACATCGCCTTTCGGGGTAAATACGTAAACAACATCAGAGAATATGTTACCCTTTACTGCCTCAAGAAACTCCTTTGCATCCGGCAAATCCTGCTGAGAATGTATTAGTTCCCTCAACCATGAGAAATATCTGTCTTCTTTCTCGGTTATGGCCCTGTGTTCTTTATACCTCCAGTGGGCGGCAACTCCCTCTTCTGCAATACTGTCCATTTCGCGTGTCCTGATCTGAAATTCAACCTTTTCCCCCTTGGGCCCTATAATTGTTGTGTGAAGGGACTGGTACATGTTTGATTTGGGCGCTCCGATATGATCTTTGAATCTACCGGGTACAGGGGTCCAGAGTGAATGGATAAGCCCAAGAATAGCGTAACAGTTGGCTTTTGTGTCCGTAGTTATTCTCAGCGCCAGGACATCATATACTTCCTCAAAAGGAATACCCTGTTTTTGTATCTTCTGATAAATACCATAATAATGTTTTACTCTTCCTGAGACTCTGCCGTAAATGGATGTCTCTGAGAGTTTGCCCTCAATTATTTTTATCACATCGTTCAGATAGCCTTCCTGTTCCTCTCTTTTTTTTGCGACCTTATAAACGAGTTCTTCGTATACCTTTGGTAAAAGAGCCTTAAAACTTAAATCCTCGAATTCAATTTTCAGCCAGCCTATACCAAGACGGTTTGCAAGGGGAGAGTATATATCCAGGGTTTCACGGGCTATTTTCTCTCTTTTCTCTTCTGATAGATATTCCAGTGTGCGCATGTTATGGAGTCTGTCCGCAAATTTTATGAGTATAACCCTGATATCCTTTGCCATTGCAAGAAATATCTTTCTGAAGTTTTCCGCATATGTTTCCACGCTTGTCTTGAATTCCATTTTGCCAAGTTTTGTAAGACCCTCTACAAGGAAAGCGACCTCCTCCCCGAAAAGTCCCTTTATGTCGTCAATTGTTTTGTCTGTGTCTTCAATCGTATCATGCAGGAGTCCTGCGGCAATGGTCGTGCTGTCCATACGCATATCGGTTAGAATCGCCGCTACACAAAGAGGATGTTCTATGAAAGGTGAGCCTTCATCACGCTTTTGTTTTTCGTGGGCATCTCTTGAGAATGCATAAGCCCTGTGCAAAAGATCAAAATCCACTTCTGGATTATAAGAAAAAACCTTATCTATCAGGCCATTAATAGTATTGATTTCTTTCACTGCAGCCATAGTTTTATTATACACCCATTTAAATACAAACTATGTTTGGTTATTATAATTTTGGAATTGTATATTGCCCGTCCTCTGTCCCGAAGAGTCGGGGCTACGGAGGATGGATTTGTAATTTGGTCTACGAATCATGGAGCGACTGGATTCCGGAATTTTTTTAAACGCTGGGCCTGAGCGCTTTGAGGTTTAGCTGGAGGGATCTAGTGCCGTTCCATTCATTTATACATGGAACAAATACAGCATCCATAGTGTAGGAGTTTTCTATGTTTTTCAATAAATTACCCATGCAGAATCCAATTGTATCGACAGTAACAGCCTTTTGCCTTATTTTCATTTTTAAGTGATTGTTGCCAACTATTCTCGGGTCTATAACCTCGATTTCCTTTATGCCAAGTACCGGCCTTTGATTACAGTTGCCAAATGGCTCAAGAAGATTAAGTTCCTCCACAAGTTTAAAATTTACTTCAAATAGTTCTACCCCGGCGTCTATCTCAATCGTCGGGGTCATATCTTCACTGCTGAGAGTGTTTTCAACTATTAGGTTTATTTGTTTCGTAAATGCAGGCAGATTCTCTGCATGAAGTTTAAGGCCTGCCGCCTGGCTGTGGCCGCCGAAAGCAAGTAGAAGATCTGCGCATTCAGCAGTCCCTTTATAGAGGTTAAATGGCGGGATGCTTCTTGCCGAGCCTTTTGCAACAGAATCTTTTACTGAAAAAAGAAATGTCGGCCTGTAAAACATTTCAGCAAGACGTGATGCAACAATACCGATTACCCCCGGGTGCCATTCAGAAGAATAAAGCACAATAGCCCTGTCCATGTTAGCGGGGTCAATCATGTCAAGAGCTGATTTATAGACATTTTCTTCGATTTTCTGTCTTTTTTTGTTCTGTTCTTCGAGGAAGGAGGCAATTCTTTTTGCCTTTGCCGCATCCTTTGTTAAAAAAAACTCAACTATTTCATTTGCGTCACCGAGTCTGCCGACAGCATTAATCCGTGGAATTATTGTGTATGAAAGAATGGCTGAACGAAATTCTCTTTTGCCTTTGCCCGCTGTTTCTTTTAACGCATGAACCCATGGCCTTGAGGAGTTTTTATCATCAGAACTGCACTCAGAGTTAAGGGCTTTGAGCCCGCAGGCTGCAAGTATTCTGTTTTCGCCTGTGAGCGGTACAGAGTCTGCAATAGTTCCTATAGCAACAAGGGCAAGTAAATCTTCCAGCTGTGAGTCATGAGCAGTTAATTGCAAGTCTCTAAAAAGGGCCTGTACAAGTTTATATGCAACACCCACTCCGGCAAGAGGACTTACAGTCTGTTCCGGGGCTGCCCCGGAAGCCGGTCGCATCAACATGTGCGGGTTTATAATTGCAAATGCTTCAGGAAGCTTCTCCGGAGGCTCGTGGTGGTCTGTAATGATAACATCTATCCTGTCTGAAACAGCCATTGAGACTTCTTCATAAGAACTTATGCCGCAGTCCACAGTTATTATAAGACTTGCGCCAATTGCTTTAGCCTTTCTTACCCCTTTTTTGTTAAATCCATAGCCGTCGGCAATTCTGTGAGGGATATAATAGGAAGTCTTTAATCCAAGACTTCTTAAAGCTGACACCAGAAGGGCTGTTGATGTAATACCGTCAGCGTCATAATCTCCGTAAACAAACACTTTCTCGGTATTGTCTGCGGCAGTCTTTATTCGCTCAACCGCTTTTTTCATGTCAGGCATGAGAAAAGGGTCGCTGAGGTTTTCCAGGGAAGGGGATATGAAATCTTTTATTGATTCTTCGTCTTTATATCCCCTGTTTATAAGGATTTGGGCAAGCGTTGTCGATAGCGACGTTTTTTCCGACAGGTATCTTAAAAACTCCCTGTTAGTTTTGTTGACCAGCCATCGTCTGTTCACAGTAACCAAAAGTTATTCGTTTACTCGTTATTCGTTGATTCGTTGTTCGCTGTTCCAATAACCAATAACCAATAACCAATAACGGTCTTTTCATTTCTTACCAAAGGGCTTCTTTGCCCCCAGCATAATCACTATAGGGCTTGCCACAAAGATTGAAGAATAAGTCCCTATTATAATCCCGAGCATTATTGCAAAGGCAAAGTCACGAATTATCTCACCGCCAAATACAAACAGGGCTAACGCAGCAAAGAAAGTGGTCAGGGACGTAATTATGGTCCTTGAGAGAACTTCGTTAATGCTTTTGTTTATTACTACATGAACAGATTCCCTGTGCATTATCCTCATATTCTCTCTTATCCTGTCAAAGACAACAACGGTATCAGTTAGAGAATACCCTGCAATCATGAGAAGTGCGCTGACAACGATAAGGTTTATTTCCTTATCAAGGACATAGAAAATACCGAGTACAGCCAGAACATCATGAAATGTAGCAGTGGTAGCTCCGATACTGAACCTGAACTGGAATCTATATCCAATGTATAAGAGAATTCCTATAATTGCGACAAAAATGGCTTTGAGTGCGTCTTTCCTCATCTTGGACCCGATCTTTGGGCCTATCTCGGTAACAGACTCCACTATAAATTTATTTTCTGAAAATTTCTGTGAAAGAACTGATATTATTTTTTTGGAAAAACCACCAAGAATCTCTTCACTCTTTTTTGTCCTGATGAGGATTTTATTTTCCCTTGGAAAGCTCTGGAGATCAAAATCGGTTATACCACCGCTGGTCAGGACATCTCTTATTTTCTGAAGGGGCTCATGTTTGCTGAACTTTATCTGTACTGCAGTGCCTCCGGCAAAGTCGATTCCCAGATTGGCTGTTCCCCGTGCTACCTGAATAATTGTAAAAATGCCTAATATTACTAATAATGCTGACAGGCCGAGGGCGTAGAACCTTTTTCCCATAAAATCGATATTTGTTTTTTTTATAATTTCAATCATATGCTGATTTTTTTTATCTCCCATTTTGTGGTCATTAGGTCAAAGATTGTTTTTGTCCCGACAAGTGCCGTAAAGAGATTAATGAAGACACCCCATCCGAGGGTTACAGCAAAACCTTTTATAGACCCGGTACCGAACTGAAAAAGCACAGCAGCTGTTATAATTGTAGTGACATGTGAGTCAAAAATTGTCCAGAAGGCCTTGTCATAACCTGAGTCAATAGCTGCCCTTGGAGTTTTGCCGAGCCTGAGTTCTTCCCTTATCCTTTCAAACATAAGGACATTACTGTCAACTGCCAGGCCAATTGCAAGGATTATTCCCGCTATGCCCGGCAAGGTCAGAGTGGCCTTGAACATTGACAGGACTCCGACAAGCAAAGTAATATTCAGCAAAAGCGCAAAAACTGCAATTACCCCTGAAAGTCTGTAATACACAATCATAAAGGCAATAACAAATATTGCCCCTATTATGCCGGCCTTAACACCTGCCTCTATAGAGTCCTTTCCAAGCGAAGGCCCGACAGTTACGTTCTGAAGCATCTTCAGCGGAGCCTTAAGAGAACCTGACCTGAGTACAATAGTCAGATCCCTGGCCTCTTCCATGGTAAAATTGCCGGTTATCTGGGCGTTACCGCCGGCAATTCTATCCTGTATTACAGGGGCCGAATAAACATTATTGTCAAGAACTATAGCAAGGCGTTTCTTGATATTGGCCCCGGTAATCTGCTCAAAGAGTTTTGCCCCTGCACTGTCGAATGACAGCGATACATACGGTTCATTAAAGCTCTGGTCTATGTTTACCCTTGCCTCTGTAAGAAGGTCTCCTGTCATCTGGGTCTGTTTTTTAACCAGATAAACCTTTTTTGTTACAATGCCGGTTTTTTCATCAATGACCCTTCCGAAAAGTATCTCGTCATCCTCGGGAATTCTGGATGCAAAATCCTGAAGTAATTTTTCTTCCCCGCCGGCAGGAATAAACTGTGGAATCTGCGCTACTACAGGGTGTTCATCATCAAGAAGTTTGAACTCAAGTATTGCAGTTTTGCCTACTAAATCAATTGCCCGTCTGGTATCTTTAACTCCGGGAAGCTGAACCACTATCTCGTTAGATGACTGTCTGTGAATAGTAGGCTCTCTAACCCCAAACTGGTCAATCCTGTTTCTTATGGTTTCCACTGCCTGGTCGACTGAAGAATCTTTTATCATATTGATTTCTCTGTCTGTAAGCCTGTAGAGAACTGCTTCGGGGGAGTCCTCTGCCAATGTGAGGTTAGGGTAGTTGTCAGACACGATACCCTTAATCTCTTCACTTGAGGGTCTGATTATTATATCTGAGAGCTCTTTTTTAACTTCTGCCTCTAATCCTTTTTCTTTTAGGGTCTCTGTCAGACGTGCGGCTATTCTTTCTATGGTGATGTCCACTGCCTTATCCCCCTCAACCTCAAAAACGAGATGAACGCCGCCCTGAAGGTCAAGGCCGAGGATCATACCTTCACTGGGCATATGTTTTTTCCACCATTCAGGCATTGAAGAAAACAGCCGGGTGGATGGAAGGGAGAAGATAAGAGACAGCACAGTTGCCGCTGAAATTAATAAAACACGCCAGAAGAATTTCTTTTTCATTTAACCATCACCAATTCGTTATTCGTTATTCGTTTTTTGTTGTTAGATGTTCTAATAACTAATAACAAGTAACAAATAACAGTCTTACAACTAATAACCAATAACAAATAATTAATAACGGTCTTTTTCATGCCATTCCCGTGTTATTTGTACGAAGCTGGAAGTTAACTTTATCGCGGAGATATCCTGCTATTGCAGAGAGTATTATGTCTTTATAAGGATGATTAAGTTCTCTTAAAATATACCCTGCTGATTCGGATACCCTTGCGGCATACCTTACATTGTAATCTGTATAACAGGCTGCCTCAAGGTATTTATCTGCATTCTCTATATAGAGTCTGATTTTTGTTTCTTGTCTTATAACATCTAAGTTAAGAGCCTTACTCACCTGTCCTCAAGCCTGCAACAGCATTGCGCCCAGCCTTTATCCTTACATTTTCAGCTATTTTAATGGTTAAAGTATTACCCTCTATCCCTTCGATTAGACCATATATGCCGCCGGATGTAATAATCTTGTCGCCTTTCTTGAGACCATCTAACATTAATTTGTGATCTTTCGCCTTTTTAGACTGGGGTCTTATAAGAAGGAAATAAAATATGGCGAAGATAAATATCAAAGGCATAAATGAAATAAGAAAATTACCTCCCTGTCCGGATTCAGCATTCTGTGGTGCCCCTCCCAGGGCGTAAGCTATGTCAACAAACATTTTTACCTCCCGCTATAATTTATAGGTGTTTTTGAATCTTAGTAATATACCTTTTAAGCCCTTATTTAATCAAGGGGGGCGAATCAGAATGTTTTGAGTATGCCAACAACCTTTCCTATAATCCTTACGTATTTTGCATGAAGCGTTATGGGCTTTATCTGCCCGTTTTCCGATACAAGCCTTATCCTGTTTTTTTCTTTGTAGAATCTTTTTATCATGGCTTCATCACTTATAAGAACAAAAACAATTTCTCCATCTTCAGGCTTCATGTGGGGATTTATCAGGGCTATGTCTCCCTCAAATATTCCTGCATCAATCATGCTGTTTCCTTTTACTTTCATAGCAAAACCGCCGTCAGTTTTAAACAGTCCCTCATCAACGTTTATATACTCTTCTGTGTCCAGAGAGTTAAATATAGCTGTGTCAGTGCCTACCTTTTTTAAAAGGGGGATTCTGGTTACGCCTGCAGGCCTGAGCCCGATGACTTCAATAGTTCTCTGCTTGAACTTGGATTTTCTGAGAAAGCCTTTTTTAACAAGCGCATTTATGTGAAGCTGGGCAGACAGGGGGCTTGCAAATTCAAAGTGAGCCGCAGTCTCGCGCACAGTAGGCGGGAAACTTTTTTCAAGAATGTGCTTTTTTATGAATTCCAGTACTGCCCTCTGTCTTGCAGTGAGCCACACAAAAATATACTACACATTTGTATAGTATTTGTCAAATTCTATTTCAGAAAAGATGCTTAAATGTTATATGTTTATATAGCATTTCAAAAGGAAGGCTCTGGGTAACCATTCAGTGAAAGGCGGATTATGTATCTCTAAAGAATGATTCCCGACAAGCGGGAATGACAAAAAAACCTTTTGTCCCAGGCCTGGATTCCCGTTGGAATTTATCCCGTACTTGATACGGGACGGGAATGACAGTACGACTTGGTTATCCGTCAATTTACGGTTGACATGACACTTATCATCCTTCCCTGTTGTCATTCCGGCAGTCCTTAAGCCGGAATCCAGGAATTTTTAATAATATCATCAGAGGTATGTTGCATTATCCTTATTCCTTAATTATGATTGTAAAATGAATGTTGTTGGATTAAGGCAGTGTGCACTTGATTATTTGTTTGTTATTGATTCTTTTCCCCTGCCTGATACAAAAAAGACAGTTAATGATTGGATGGTCTGTGGAGGAGGCACTGTTGCAACTGCAAAACCCTTGTCAATGTTCATTATCTTGGCTATAATATTTATCCATTCCCTAAAAAAAGCGAGGTAATTATTGATTCATAAAAAAGTCACGATTGTCGGAGCAGGAAACGTAGGAACTGCCACGGCCATGCTTATTGCTGAGAGAAATCTTGCGAACGTATCGCTTATTGATGTGCTGGAGGGTATTCCGCAGGGCAAGGCCCTTGACATACAGCAGGCCTGTTCTCTCTGGCTCTCTTCTTCCAAGGTTGCCGGTACAAATAACTATGAAGATACTGTAGACTCCGATATTGTTGTTGTTACGGCCGGCCTTGCAAGAAAGCCCGGGATGAGCAGGGACGACCTGCTTCAGAGAAATGCCGCAATTACCCGGGGAATTGCTGAAAAAATTGCAAAAACTTCTCCATCAGCTATTGTAATTGTTGTTACAAATCCGATGGATGTAATGACGTATTTTGTTCAGAAGGTTACCCTGTTTCCCTATAACAGAGTGATCGGCATGGGGGGTGTGTTAGATTCTGCACGGATGAGGAGTTTTATTTCAGGGGAGCTCGGAGTTCCTCCGGGTGATGTCAGGGCAATGGTTTTAGGAGGCCATGGTGACCTGATGGTGCCTGTTGCAAATTCAACCACTGTAAAAGGAAAAATTATAACAGACATTTTACCCGGGACAAAGATAGAAGCAATTATTGAGAGGACAAAAAACGCCGGGGCAGAGATTGTGAGTTTTTTAAAAACTGGAAGTGCATATCATGCACCTGCGGCGTCAATTGTTGAAATGATTGAAAATATTTTTGGGATAAAAAATGAAACCCTTCCATGCTCGGTTTATCTGAATGGTGAATATGGAGTAAAAGGTATCTATCTGGGTGTGCCCGTGAGGCTTTCTTTAAAAGGCCTGGACAGGATTATTGAGCTTGAGCTTTCAGAAGATGAAAAAAAGGCATTTTCTGCCTCTGCAGAGGCAGTGAGGAAATTAATAGGGAAGATACATGATACAGGATAAAGGAATAAATTGTGACGAGTTAAGACCTTGCCATAATGCAGGATTCACTTATCTTTTTCCCCTGTATCCTGTATCATCATTTATAATTGGGAGAAAATTGAATGGATAACAAAGAGCTCGAACAGACGCTGGTTTTAATTAAACCTGATGCACTCAAGAATTCTTTGACAGGTTATGTGCTTTCTCAACTTTCCGAGTTTCATACCGGCCTGCGTTTTGCCGGAACAAAGATAGTCAGGGTCAGCAGGATGCTTGCCGAAGAACACTATGCTGAACACAGGGGGAAGATATTTTTCCGTGTGCTTCTGGATCACATAATGGGTTCAATACATTATCCCGAGGAGCCCTGGAAACACAGAGTGATTGCGATTGTATATCAGGGGTCGGGTGCTACAAAAAAGATCAGGAATATTGCAGGTCCCACAAATCCTCACATTGCCCGGGAAAAAAAACCGGGATGCATCCGTGCGCTTGGGACAGTGGTTCCTCTTAAAGACGATGAAGGAAATGTCATTGGCGAGCGCATGGACAACCTGATTCACGCATCTGCCACAGACAGTGAATCAGAAAGAGAGATTAAGCTCTGGTTCAAGCCGGATGATATCCCGCCGCTCGTGCATGCCTACCCAACCGTAATAAGCGATGCGTACTACTATTTTGATAACAACAAACTTTATACGACCAACAAGCCCGGTAGAAAGTGCTTTATTGTACCTGGCGATGTTGTATGGAAGTATGATCTGGAGGCACTGCGCCTGCTGCAACAGGGTCTTCCGGCACCTTGCACTCTTGAAGCAGTGGTTGCCAAGTACCTCATAAACGAGAAGCAGGGAACGTATTAGGCATTCTATTACTTTAGCTGTTTCAATAAATCATTCCAGTCTTTGACTTCTATTGCATTGTCTGTTTTTTCAAAACCGAATCTCTTTTTTATATCCGGCGCTTCAGAAAGCACAGCACGGGAGCCAACTATTGCATATAGTTTTAACCCTCTTTTTTGAATTTCGGCAAGCATATCAGCTCCTTCCCATTTAAGAACTGCCGAGAGAGGAAACCCGTTCTCTCTAAGCCACTTTCTTGATTCCCTCACCCCTGCCAAAGTAGTTACATAAATAATCCTGAATCTTTTTGAAAGTCCCTCCAAAGCCTCTTTCCCTCCCTGCATCGGATGAAACAGGTCCTGAATCTCCGGCGCTAACAGTGTGCCTTCAATCTCTATCATCAGCACCCTGTCATTCTCCCCGGTTACAAGGAGTATCCCTTTATCAGCATCAACACCGCTCTCCACCTTAAGATGTTTAACCCCCTTTGAATTAGGTATATATTTCAGAAATGCATAGCCATCACCACCGCTTAAATTTGTGCCAATATGTTTTCCATCCAGATAAAATTTGACGAGTTTCCCCCCCTCAGGGAAAAACAACCCTTTTGTAACTGCCGTTAATTTGACAGCATTGCCGGTGGTAGTAACGCTGTCGTAAACAATAATTTTTGCAGATGCAATATTAACATGAACGAAAAAGAGGATAGCAGCAGCAAGGAGGGTAACGTGTTTTTTATTCGTTAACATAAAAACAGGAATCCATTCCGTCTATCTGTCATTCCGCACTTGATGCGGAATCCAGTTCCTTTACATAGTTCCCCCGTACTTGATACAGGGGATGGCATCTGAATTCCCGCTTTCGCAGGAATGACGAATATGCGATTCTGTACCTGTCTGCCCTGCCTACCGGCAGGCAGGGATGACCACAGATACATTTGTGTTTGTAATGAATAAAAGATTTTTTTCTTTCTTCATTATCATTATTCTCCTCGTTATCCCCTTTACTTTTGCTTTTGCCGGGGTGATGGTTTACGACAGCGTTACTACCACCGGCAATGCTGTCAAATTAACGGCAGTTACAAAAGGGTTATTTTTCCCTGAGGGGGGGAAACTCGTCAAATTTTATCTGGATGGAAAACATATTGGCACAAATTTAAGCGGTGGTGATGGCTA
>JAZFSN010000070.1:0-3016 GCA_036446195.1 Thermodesulfovibrionia bacterium
GGCGGATGCAGTCGTGGTAATAGCAGGCAGGGCATATCCGCACCTTCCTGACCATATTAAAAAAAGGTTGCGGGGGTACAGGATTTCCAGGGTGTTCAGGACAGTTACAGGTGTATGGAGGTACAGAACAATTGTAACGGTTTTTGAATGATTGAGACCTAAAATAAACGATTAACCACATAAAAAGGTTGAGGTTAAGGGCATAAGGCCAAAGGCTAAAGGTTAAAGGCTAAAGGCTAAGGGCAAATGGCATAGCGCAGAGAACCGAAAAGGTTAAGAAAGATATTTTTTAATTCTCAACCTCAGCCTTAACCTTTATAAATATTTGTGTCCAAATATATTTCTCAGTGCCTGCCCCGTTAGATAGTAAACATCTAACGGGGTTTACAAATCTAAAAAGGATAAATTATCATAAAAATCTATATATTATTGTGTTTTTAGGATAGAGAATGGTACCTGTATTTATATTGTGGAGAATTCTCAGCCTTTCACAAGAAGATGAAAAGCACCTATAAAAAGCGCTTCTTTAGTCTTCGTCAGAAGATGATAGCCTCTATTTTTCTGGTCTATGCCATTCTGACTTCATGTTTTCTTTATTTCACTATCATAACCCAACATCGTACTGCTGAAGAGGAAATCATAAATGCTGCACGTATAAAGGCGAACTTGATCTCGGTAGCTGTTCCAGAGTATATATTAAATGAGGATAAAACGTTTCTGCAGGGGTTTGTAGAGCATGCCATCATAGACAGAGATATCGAATATATCCGGTTTGCAGACCTTGAAGGCAATATATTGGCAGAAGGCGGTCTGCAACGGAGCCCTATTGTACCTAAAAAGAAAGACGATCCGGTTGTTCAGGAGATAGGCAGACCAGAGGGGCTTTTTCACAAATCCGGGCATATCTTCCATATGTATATGCCTGTTGTTTATGAGGGCAAGGAAGTAGGGGAGCTCCATCTGGTCATAAATACAGAGCAAGTCAACAGGCGTTTAGAGAGAATTACTTATTCGGGGATTGCCATTATTACTTTAACGCTTATGATCGGAACCTTCCTCATGTTTTTTCTGGAGCGCCGGATGAGGAATTCACTAAAGAAATTAATTATGACTACGGAAAGCATGGCTCAGGGAGATTTGACCCAGAGTGTAAATATAGATATCGGGGGAGAAGTTGAAGAGCTGGCTCAATCTTTTAATAGTATGGCACAGGCTCTTTCTGAAAAGGAAAAGGAACTGATTGAGTCAAGAAACACCATGATCTCCGTGTTCAATGTAATTACAGCAGGGATTGCCTACATATCCAGAGACTACACTATCATTTATTCAAACCGTTCATACGAGGAGCTTCTAAAAGGCACTACAGGGTCATCTTTTGTAAAAGGGGCCAGATGTTTTGAACTATACCTGCAGAGGCAGAATATTTGTAAAGACTGCCCGGGCGAGTATGCGATGAAGAGCGGGAAGCATAAGGAGATGGAAAAGGAGATTGTACTGAAAAATGGTGAGCGGCATGTATTCCGGATACATGCTTATCCAGTGCAGGATCCCGGGAAGAATACCGTTGGATTTGTCGAGTATATCGAGGATATTACCGGGCAGAAGAAGTTGGAGGATGAGTTAAAAAGATATACTGAACGTCTGGAAGAAATTGCTCAGGAACAGACACGCAGGCTTAAGGAAGCACAAGTACAGATAATTCATCAGGAAAAGATTGCTGCCCTGGGCCAGATGGCAGCAGGAGTTGCACATGAGATTGGCAACCCCCTTTCTGCCCTTTCTTCCCTTGTTCAGGCTGTCGGGGTCGATTTACAAAAAAATGGCCCGGACGGAAAAATAAATTTAATGAAAGAGCAGATTAACCGTATATCCAGGATAGTGCGGGAAATGACGGATTTTTCAAGGCCTGCATCATACCGGAAGAGCCTGGTACATATTAATCAGGCAATTAAGTCTGCACTGGGAATTTCAAGATATGACAAACGACTCAAAGGAATTCATGTGATAACCTCTTTGGATAATGATATCCCGGCATTGAAACTGGATGGTGACCAACTACTTCAGGTTTTTCTGAATGTCATTTTTAATGCTGGAGATGCCATGAAAGGAAAAGGAACTCTAACCGTAACGAGCAGGTTAAAAGAAAAATCGGTTCACGTGGTGTTTGAAGATACAGGACCGGGTATCTCCGGGGACATGTTTTCTCGCATTTTCGAACCTTTCTTTACCACAAAGGACGTAGGAGAAGGAACAGGGCTGGGGCTTTCAGTGAGCTATGGCATAATGCAGAACATGGGCGGGATGATTAAGGCATCCAGCGGGGAAGAAACAGGCTCCGTATTTACTGTAGAAATACCCTTAACATACTTAAGGGAGAAGACAGAATGAAACTAAAAGTGCTTATTGTAGATGATGAAAGGGCAATTCGGGATCTTTTATGTGATGCAATCAGGAGTGCCGGATATGAAGTGTTTTCTTCTTCAAACGGCAATGAGGCGCTATCTTTAATAAGACAGGAGAATCTACATATTGCAATATGTGATATCAAAATGCCAGGAATGAGCGGCATTGAACTTCTGAAGCAGATTCTTGATATTTCTCCGGAAACTGTTGTTATTATGATTACGGCCTATGCCTCTGTGGAGACTGCTGTAGAAGCCTTGAGGTACGGGGCATTCGATTATGTCTTAAAACCCCTTATCTATGAAGATATTATTACAAAGATTACGAGGATTAACCAATACCTTAAGATTAAACGGGAAAATCAAACACTGAGACAGGAAGTGGCAAAGCAGTATGATTTTCATAACATTATTGCAAAAAGCCAACCTATGCAAAATGTCTTTGATATGATCCGCAAGCTTTCCACAACCAAAAGCAATATCCTGATTACGGGAGAAAGCGGCACGGGCAAGGAAATGATTGCCCGTGCTCTCCATTTTAATAGTCCGATGAAAGAGGGCAAGTTTCTTCCTGTTAATTGTGGTGCTATCCCCTCTACCCTCTGGGAGAGCGA
>JAZFSN010000071.1:0-6167 GCA_036446195.1 Thermodesulfovibrionia bacterium
GTTGGCCCTCCCACTAAATATTTGTAATTGCTCAAAATCATATAGATGTAAGCAATTCAATGCAAAATGAAGATTGTAAAGTGAAAAATAGATGGAAAAGTAACCCCTCAGTTATAAGGGGTACTTCTATGAAAAATGAACTTCCCCAATATGTCATTCCCCGACTCGATCGGGGAATCCAGGTGTCGTTTAAGCTATCTATACAAAATCTGGATACTCCGGTCAATCTCCCGGTCAAGCCGGAAGAGGAGTATGACGGGTTTCCACCTGTAGGTGAGGGATTACATGGAAAATTGCTATGCAATTTAAAGGAATTCATTATTTTGTCCAGCCTCAGGCGGATTTGCAGGGGCGAATATTATAAAATTTGTAATTTCTATGTTTCAATTCTGTTCAAAATTTCGGGAGGTAGATAATTAATTGAGAAAAGCTTTTGTCATTACCAGTATCATGATTTTTCTCTTTTTTGTCTGGCAGATATGGGATGACTACGCCCGGCCTTACATTGCATACCAGAAAGAGTTCAAAAATCTTTTATTAAAAAAAGGCGGAGGTGAAAGCGAACTCAATGAATTCAAGTTCGGAGTTCAACAATGGTGGATTGAAAAACTGAACAGAATTGACCGTTGCGAAACCTGTCATCTGAGCATCTCAGACCCGAGATTTAAAGATGCCCCTCAGCCATTTAAGACTCATCCTGATGCTGACTTACATTCCTTTGAGAGATTCGGTTGTACTATCTGCCATGGTGGTCAGGGACAAGCTGCTTCGGTGGAGGATGCCCATGGACCTACGGAGAACTGGAATAGGGCTCTCTATCATCCTAACTTTATGCAAAATTCCTGCTCACTATGTCACGGAAGTTTCATTCAAGACGAGGCGCCGGTTTTATCAAAAGGACGTAAAATGTTTAATGAGTACGGGTGCCGCGATTGCCATAAGGTGAAGGAACAAAAAAGAGTGAAGGTTGGCCCCCCGATTAAAAAAATTCGGCAGAAGGTTAAAACAGACTGGTTGTACAGATGGATAAAAAAACCTAAAGAATATCTGCCGCATACAAAGATGCCGGATTTCAAATTTTCAGAACAGGAAGCAGCGGATATAACACGTTTTCTCATCCCCCGGATCAAATCCGAAGAGAAGGTTCAAATTGAAGGTTCTTATGAACGAGGGGAACAGCTCTTCAGGGAATCCCGATGTGTTACCTGTCATTCAGTAGAAGGGAAAGGCGGTGATATCGGCCCGGACCTTGCAAAGGTTTCCTCCAAGGTTCATCCTGAGTATCTTTATAAGTTTATCAAGAATCCTCAGGGTTTATTTCCGGATACACTTATGCCCACATTCGGATTTTCTGATCAGGAGGTTAGAGACCTGGTTACTTTTCTTTCAGAGGAATATATTGATCTTGAATTGGAAGAAGAGCAGATTGCTCAGGATATTAAGCTTGTAGAGGGTGGGGATGTGCGCCGTGGCAAGGAGTTAATAGAGAAGTACGGCTGCACAGGATGTCATGAGATTGAAGGTGTAGAAGATCTCGGTGAAATCGGGTTGGAGCTGACGACAATTGGGGTTACCCATATCAGCCGTCTGGATTTTGGGGAGATCAATGTTGTTCCTGAGCATCATACTGTTCCCAATTGGCTTTATAATAAGATGAAAAACCCAAGACTTTTTAAGGAAGGGCTGAAAATGCCTGATTACAATTTCAGTGACATAGAGGCAGAGGCCATAACCACCTATCTGTTAAGTCTGAAGTCTGAAAAGGTTTTCCCATCCTATGTTCTTCCTTTAGGAACTCCTCCCTCGGAATATAATCCTCAGGGTGAATTCGGAAAGATACTGAAAAAATACCGCTGTCTGGTCTGTCATAAAATCAATGGTTTGGGAGGGGAACTTGCCCCTGACCTTTCTCAGGAAGGCAGCAAGGCAAGAAAAGAGTGGTTAAAAAAGTTCATGAAAACACCTTATGCAATCCGTCCGATTCTGGTGGAACGGATGCCCCGGTTCAAATTCACGGATGCTGAGCTTGAGACCATCTATTCCTATTTTAGGACCATCCTTGTGGATAACAGTGTTGAGGAACTCTCAGAAGTTGTCAATGGGATGTCGCTGCATAATCCAGGTCTCATAACCATGGGTAAAAAGCTGTATTACGAAAAATATGCCTGTAATGCCTGTCATCAGATTAATCTTAAGGGGGGGAACATCGGACCGGACCTCACAGATATAGGAGAATGGCGCAGGACGGAATGGATAGTCCACTATCTTCGTGATCCAAAGGCATTTTTACAAAGGTCTGTTGAACCGGTCTACAAACTAACGGATAAGGAACTTGAGGCTTTGACAGCCTTTCTCATTAATCCCAAAAAGGAACAATGATGGTAAGATACGGATTGATTTTAATTTTTTGTGCAGTTTTGTTATTTCCCATAGCAGTTTTGATAGGGTGTAATAAACAATCTACCTTAAGCTCTGAGGAACACCAGCCAGAGCGGACAGAGTTCATTCTGCCGCAAAAACACATTACCAGTTTGACACGCGAAGAGCAGCGCGGCCAGGTCCTATATGAATATTATTGTGTCCTCTGTCATGGGCAGACAGGTGAGGCTGACGGGTTTAATTCCTTCAGCCTGAACACACAACCCGCGAGACATGCCGACGCTACTGTCATGGCCACTTTATCTGATACTCAAATCCAACTGATAATCAGGGATGGAGGCCTGGCTCTGGAACAGTCTCCGGAAATGCCTCCATGGGGCGGAGTTCTTACGAACAAGGAAATTTCCGATCTGACTGACTATATCCGTACCCTTGCTAAGCCTGAAAAGAGCAAGGAATAACCTTTAAACTCCAATCCACTTAGGGAGCCACTCTTACCGTAAATTCTTTTTGCCGATAAAACCGGAGAAGAATCATTTAATAGAATTTATCACCACTGTCCAAGATAATCTGAAAAGTTCTTTTTCATAATTAAAACCTATTGAAATTTAAAGCTTTTTAGACAGGTATGTCCCGATTTCAAAACCAGGTTGTCTTCCATGGTAAATGCTGTCTAAGAAAGAACACCATTGCCGTCATTCCCGTGAAGCTTGTCCCAGCAGGCAGTAAGCAGGGAACGGGAATCCAGGATAGCATTACAAAACATATTGAAAACACCAGATTCCTGCTAGAGTTTACCCCGTACTCCGATACGGGGCAGGAATGACAACTTACGAAACAATAATCTATTAGTTCTTATTCTAATTCTCCATATGTTGTCCAAGAAAAGTTGTTTTGAACAGATGGGAATTTATAAAAATTATCATTGTATTTTAAGGGGATATTAAGTCGAAAGGTCTATTGGCTTCTTATTTGAGTCCATTTGCTTATCTGTATCCATAATGCCCACTGAAACCACTAATTTTAAGGCATTTTCAATACTTATATCCAATTCCTTAACAGCTGATGGTTTCACAAAGAGCAGATAGCCTGATGTAGGGTTAGGACTTGTAGGAACAAAGATGGATAAGTATTCTTCATTATTGAGCAACTTAGATCCTGTAATGAAACCGATTACCTGCATCTTTCCGTCAAGAAAAGGCACGGCAACAACCTTTTTGTAGATATCCTCACCTGACTCAGTAAAGAGAGAAATCATCTTCTTCATTGTGTGATAAATAGGCTGAACCATGGGGATGGAGAAAAGAATTGATTCAAGGCTAAGCAATAACTTCTTTGTGATAAAATGCTTACCAAGTAGCCCCATAATGTAGAACAACAAGAGTGTTAAGAATACAGCAATAATGTTGATAACCCATGGCAGGTAGGTAATATGTATGTTGATTTTCTGAAAGAGCATAACAACAACAGGGGAAAGCGGACCGGCAAGGACATTAAATACAAAATGGATTATTAAAAAAGTCAGATACAGCGGGACGATAATTGCCAGGCCGGTTAAAAGCGTCTTTTTTATTGAATGCTTAGGTTTTTTCATTATATGTTTTCCCCTTGTATACTGTTTTGAGAATATTCAAAAACTGATTCCACAGCACATGACAGGACTTATGTAATTTTATAGGTTTTTGATGATAAATTCTATCGTGAGACACAATATCCCTCAGTCACACATAAATATCTGCACTGCCTGTACCTTGCATCCTTATCTTACATTGTGCATACTGCATAGCGTTTCAATCTAACTTCTCTCTTTAATTATTTGTAATAATCCCTCATAGGAAACGGTCTTTACTCCGAGGGTTTTTGCTTTTTTTAATTTTGAACCCGGGTTTTCTCCAGCGACGAGATAATCCGTCATGTATTTAACTAATTTCAATAGACAATTATAATTCAAATGATTTTACTTCGGAAGGATTAAAGTAGTATGCATCTACTTCATCAAAGTAACCGCAAATAAATTCATCTAGAGTCCTCCCTGTTCTTACAGAAAGCATAAAAGCATATAAAAATACTTGTGTTATTGCTTTTTTTTCTTTATATGCTTTTGGCTTGTAATCCCAAACACTAATTTTTCCATCTTTCTCATATCTTAAAATATCTATATGTCCAGTTAATGCCTCATACGTTTTAAAAACATTATAATAATCCTTAAATTCTCCTGATTCTATCCATAGAGGAATTTCACAAGCAATTGTATTAAAATCATTCTCAAGCATATATTTCTCTAAATTTTCATGTCTACTATTACAAGGATTAAATGATCGGCTTTCTTTTGCAATATTTATAAGTTCATGCTCTGTATTGTGAATAAGAGGTACATCAATTTCTGTAGTTATACCAGAAACATGAAAGTCACTTTCCAAGAATAAATGATTTGGACAATCTGTAAAGAGGAGATTCAAATAAGCTTCGATACTCTTTGGTAGTGGTGGATTACTAAGTGATAGTCTATATCGTATAAAAAAAGTATCACGACGCTTAAAAGAATGAGTTTTAATTTTATTATTATGAAGCTGCTCATCCTTATATGAATAAAAAATACCATGTCTTGATAACCTGAACGGATTTGCTGAAGAACTTCTATTCCTTGTTAAAATATTTTGAACTGTCTTAGTAGCTTTTTGCTGATCCTTCTTGGGCCAAAGCACTTCTTTTATAAAATCTCTTATTATTTCTGATTTTCCAGAATCAATGGCTATACACTTAAAAGTTATAGTTGGGAATAATTTATCAAAATTAGGCAAGCTAAGCTCTGCTGGCATTAGTTCATAAACATCAACTGAAAAATTAGAAGAAAGACTGTTATAAATCTCTCTGAATTTAAATGCAGTTGTATTATTGGTCGAATCATAAATCATGACAAACATATTTGGTTTTTCTATTTTATCTAATATAAGTCTTTTAAAATGCTCCAATATAGTATCATCCAGATATTCTATGGCTTCTTCTTCACTTTTCTTATAATGATGTGAGATAGAACTAATTAAAAATCTTCTTGCCTCATCTACTAAAATAGGAAGTTCTGGCTCATCCGCTTTGATATCTAAAACACCAAAGTCTCCATATCTTAAAAAAGTAAATAACCTTCCTTGAGTAGTAGAAATACGTTTTTTCTGAAATATCTCTTTATAGTTTGTAATATCTATTTTAATTTTAGCAGTCCAATTTTTTTTAAAGATGGAGATAGTTTCATCTTCTCCTATATTCAATTTAAATTCTGGAGGTGATTTGATTTGTATACTAAATTTTATTGCATGCAATGCATTACTCCATTGTTCATATGCTTTCTTGGAATCATAAAAAATATCCCCCTCCTCAAACTGAGAGTGCGCAATGGCATCACTAAATGCTTGCGGTATTGCCCACTGGAAACCTTCAATAAATTCCATTCTATTAAGTGGGATATTCTCCACTGATCTCTTTGAACTTTTATCACCCATTAAAGTTCATTCCATTCATCTCATATTTTAGAAAACATATCATTTTTTATTCACAAAATCATTTCTTTTCTACTTGCTCTTTACTCAATTCCATCAATTCATTATAAGAAATAGTATTAACTCCTAATTCTTTAGCTTTTTTAAGTTTTGATCCTAGCTTTTCTCCAGCTATCAAATAATCAGTATTTTTTGAAATAGATTCTTCATTTTTAAAAGTATTTTCTGAGTATTTATAATTATTTTTTGATTTGATTTCATAATTTCCAATTTCTGCAAGAGGTACTAATATCA
>JAZFSN010000072.1:0-15486 GCA_036446195.1 Thermodesulfovibrionia bacterium
GAAAAAACTCAGCCACTTAGATAAAAAAGGCAGGGCAAAGATGGTTGACGTAAGCAACAAAACTGCAACCTGCCGGGAGGCAGTTGCACGGGGCGCTGTTTATATGAAAAAACAAACGCTTAATCTTATTACTGACAAAACAATCTCAAAAGGCGATGTCTTTGAAACTGCCAGGCTTTCTGGAATTATGGCGGCAAAGAAGACATATGAGCTTATACCGTTATGTCATCAGCTCAATCTTACATTTGTTACTGTAGATTTCAGTATTGATAAGAAAAAAAATAAAGTTAATATAGAATCAAGGGTTAAATGTACCGGTCAGACAGGTGTGGAGATGGAGGCCCTTATGGCTGTTTCAGCGGCTGCCCTTACGATTTATGATATGTGCAAGGCCGTGGACAGGGCTATGGTTATTTCTGATATCATGCTCATGGAAAAACGCGGCGGTAGAAGCGGAGAATGGGTGAGAAAACCACGCAGATAACCACAGATATCTTTATCTGCGTTTCTCTCTCAGTTTATCAAGCTCTTTTTGGGCCTTTTTATTTGTCGGATCCCAAGTCAGAATATTCTTAAACTGGTGAACAGCTCTTTTCTTCATATTAACCTTATTATAGATTTTTCCAAGATGCAAGTGATATTCGGCATTGTAGGGCTCCAGCTCTATAGCCTGAAGGATAGCTCTCTCCGCCTCTTTTCTTCTCCTTACCGTCTTGCTAAGTGTTAAAGACAGATGAGCCCAGTATTTAGCATTCATTGGATTTGCCCGTATTGCCCAGTGAAAAAATTTAATGGCATCACCGAAATTTCCCTTGCCCGTTTCTTTTACACCTTTTTTGAACTGTTCATAAGCTTTAGTTATATAATTCTCAGAAGTCTCCAGTGCCTTCCTCAAAAGGTCTGTATCATATATTGACCTTTTGATTTTATTGCTCAGTTTAAGATAACCCATATTGATAAAATTGGAAATTACAATAAGTTTATCTTCCACGGATGAATCAGGTAAATCATAGTGTTTGTCAGGATAGTAGTGCTTTGACATTTTCAAATATGCCTTTTCTATCTCGTCATGAGAAGCTTTCATGTCAACCTCAAGGATATCATAGTAGCTCAAAGAACTGATTTTCTCATAAAAATAGTTGACCTTCTGAATAAACAGATTGTCTTTTTCTCTCTTTTTTACTTTTTTTTTGTCGATCCCCTCACATATCAGACTTTCCATGTTTATCTTCAGTTTAACGAATTCTGGAGAAGGAGTAATTTTCAGAAAGCTGAATGTGCCTTCTTCAATCAGGAAAAGACTGAAAATTATTGCTTTGACATGATTTGTTAATTCACAGAAAAGGTCTTTTGGCGTAATATGACCAAGCTCAACAAGGCTTATCCCCTGACGCTTGCCAGTTTGCCTCATCAGTCGTAATGATTCTGCAATCTGTTCTGATGTTATTTTGCCGGACTTGACGAGCATTCTTCCAAGACGGTCCTCTTTCTTGCTTGAAGAAGCAAATATCACGTCACCATCTTCAATAAAAACGCATTTTTTGACATCTCCCTCTTCTACAGTAAGGATACCTGTTTTTTTTTGCTCGTTCAGATAAGCAAGCACTTGATAAAGGCTGAAGTTTTTCAGGTTTTCCTTTATGGGTATATTGTTCCTCCCCAAATTTTTTGGTTCTCTGCAAGAGTTTTCATCGATAGATATAGCTGTTATTTCTTTCATTTTTATCTTTTTAAATTATCAAGCTCTTTTTGAGCCCTTTGATTTGTAGGGTCCCAGGTCAGTGCAGTTTCAAACTGACTGATAGCTCTCTTTTTTAATTCTGCGTCAAGATAGATTAATCCGAGATGCACATAGTAGTCAGCATTGTGGCGCTCTAATTCTATTGCCTTAAGGATAGCCTCTTCTGCCTCTTTTCTTCTCTTCACCATCTTGTGCAGGGTCAAAGACAGATGAGCCCAGTACTTTGCATTGTGAGGGTTTATTCTGGTTGCCCACCGTAAAAAATCTGCAGCGCCCCAGAAATTCCCCCTTTTATATTCAGCCATGCCGCGATTAAACTGTTCATCAGCATTCATCACTCCACTGTCAACACCTTTTACCGTTTTCTTTCTGAAAATGATAGAATTATACTCTGCCTTTTTTGTTTCATTGCTAAGCGTTTGATAGGCTTTATTGATAAAAGCAATGATTGTTGTCAGCTTGTCCAGTAAAGTAGAATCAGGGAAATCCTGGAATTTGTCAGGATGGTAATTCTGCGCCATCTTTAAATAAGCCTTTTTTATCTCTGAAGGAGGGGTATTTATGTCAATTTTAAGAATATCATAGTAGGTTAACGAGTTAATATTTTTACTGAGCTCATTGACCTTCTCCAAAAAAGATCTTTCTTCTTTATTTTTTTTACTTTCCTTTCTGCCTCTTCCTTCCTGAATAAGACTTTCCATGTCCATATCTAACATAATAATTTCAGCAATTGGAGAAGTCTCTTTAAAGCTAAATACGCCGTCTTCCCACATAAAGACGGAGAAGATTATCTCCTTAATCTGACGAATTAATTCATTATTAAGGTCTTTTTCACTAATATAACCAAGCTCTACAAGGATTGTTCCCTGACGTTCATCACCCTGTATTAAAATACTTGAAGACTTATGATACTCCTCGGCCGTTATTTTACCAGTCTTAACAAGCATTTCTCCGAGCCGCTCATTTTCAAGGTTTGAAGATGCAAATACTGCATTGCCATCTTTCAGATAAATGCTTTTCATTGCATTTTTATTTCCAAGTGTAAGAATACCTGTTCTCTTTTGCCTGTAAAGAAAGGTAATCACTTCAGAGAAGCTGAATTGATTTAGGCTTCCGCTGGCAGGGACCTCATTTGTTTTCAGATTTTCAATCATTTTCAGCAGGTTTTTTTGTTTCAAACGTTAGTTCTGATTTGTCTGTAGCAGGTTCCTGGTTGGACTCGGAAACCTCGTGTTCTCCTTCAAGCATCCTGATTTTATTTACGAGAATGACTTTCTCCTCATCAAAACTGTCTTTTATTAAAGTTATTTCCTGTTCTTTCTTTAAAAGTTCCTGCCTGATTTTGAAGGTATATACTCCAAGTGCGCCAAGACAGAGAGAAAGAAAGGCGATTATTATAAAAAAACTTAGCGGCTTCCTAACCAGCTCTCGGCGCTCAATATCTAACTCAATCGGACTTTTATCAGACATTATTTATACCTTTTAACCTCAAAACGGTAAAGCTCTACATCTTCTGTTGAAGATATTCCTGCCTTAAAAAACACTATCCTTGTCTGCTCATCAACCGTGTCAACACCTTCCAGGTCAGGCAGAAGAAGGCCGCGGCGATTTCCTTTTTTGACTATCACACCATATCGTTTAGGATCAAGCGCCTCCCGACTGTCAATCTTCTCAGGTGGTGAGAGAACATCAACAGAGTACTCAAGTTCATTGAGCTCTGAAGGGACAACCCCCGAAAACCTGGGGTCATGGGCAGATGCACTTACAGCATTTTGTATGACCTCCTCGGCTACATTACGAGTAGAAGGTGAATGTGTTCCTGTACATCCCCTCAGTTTTCCCTTTTTTTTAATACATACAAAAACACCTGCCTTCTCACTCATTTCAGGTGTAAGCTCTGCAGGTTGGGAGATTACCTCCCCCTTATTTATATATTGCTCAACAGTGTCTTTTGCAAGTTTTACGATAGGATTCATGGTAAAGTCCGTTATCAGTTATTAGTTATTAATCTAAAAAACCAATGCCAAACTGGTTAAAAAAGGTTAAGGTTTGGAACCATAACCGAAACTCTTTACAAACTCATTTATTATTTTATTTCTCCCTGCTTAACGAATAGTCTGAAATTATGAGAAGAGCAGACTTTTCAACGGAATCTTCAAAAACATCAAGCTCTGCTTTTGCCTTCTGAAGGATAGAATTCGCTTTTTCGTAGGACTGCCTTATGGACCTGTATTTATCTAACAAGTCCAGAATATAAATAAGATCTGATTTGGAGGTTTTTTCAGCCCTGATTATTGCCTTTACCTTTTCTGCTTCATGGCTGGTTGCACTTCTAAGAAGATATATCAGTGGAAGTGTAATTTTGCCCTCCTCTAAATCCTTGCCTAGACTTTTGCCAAGAATTCTTTCCTCCGCCATATAGTCAAGAATGTCGTCGGCTATTTGAAAAGCCATGCCTAATTTTAAGCCAAAGGCAGTAAGTGCATCCGCCTGATGCTGCAATGCATTTCCTATAACAGCTCCACTCCTGCATGCAGCCGAAATAAGAATACCTGTCTTGCCCTCTATTATCTTCATATAATCCTGCTCGGTTATGTCTGGATCACCTTTTTTGCTAAGTTGTATTAACTCGCCCTCGCTCATCCTGGCTGTAGCACTTGAGAGGGCATCCATAATCTTTTGACTTCTTAGGGAATTGGCAAGCCTCAAGGCATTAGAATAAAGAAAATCACCTACAAGTATTACAACCTGATTGCCCCACAAAGAATGCGCTGAGGGCCGCCCTCTCCTGATACTGGCAACATCAACTACATCGTCATGAAGTAAGGAGGCTGTATGGATAGATTCGACACTACAGGCAAGAATACTTGCTTTTTCTCCGCTGTAACCAAAAATCTTTGAGCACAAGATAGAAAGAAATGGGCGGATACGCTTCCCCCCTCCCATAAGAAGATGTTTTCCGACCATCGAGATAGCAGGGGCAACAGCATTTAAGTTCTCTTTAATCTTCTCCTCGGCTAATGCGAGGTCCTCTTTGTAATATTCCCATACTTCTTCAATAGTCATCTGAGCCATAATTTAAATCATATCCGGTTTAAATTTTTTTGTTTTTCATTAGCCTGCGTAAATCCTCCGGCCTTACGATCCCTTTTTCTGTAATTATTCTGGTTATATATTTTGCAGGAGTTACATCAAACGCCAAGTTCCTTACCTTTACCCCTTCAGGTGCAATCCGGACACCGCATATATTTGTAACCTCCATGGAATCCCTTTCCTCTATCGGGATAAATTCTCCAGACGCTATTGAGAAATCAATACTGCTGATAGGTGCAGCAACATAAAAAGGTATGGCATGTTCCTTACAGAGAATGGCTAAAGAATATGTCCCTATCTTGTTTGCCACATCCCCATTTGCAGCAACCCTGTCAGTTCCGACAATCGCAAGGTCAATTTCTCCTCTCTTCATCAGTGCACCGGCAGCATTGTCTGTAATAAGTGTAACAGGAATATCATCCTGCATCAATTCCCATGCGGTTAACCGGCAGCCCTGAAGAACGGGTCTTGTCTCATCAACAATTACGTGAATCTTCTTCCCCTGCTCAACCGCCGCTCTTATAGGTGCAGTTGCAGTTCCATATCCCCCTGTAGCGAGAGAGCCTGCATTACAATGTGTAATAATTGTATCCCCATTCTTTATAAACTGCACTCCCCATTTGCCTATTGCCCTGTTTGCCTCAATATCTTCTGCAAGTATTTTATCAGCTTCTTCAATCAAAAGCGCCTTGAGTTTTTCAACGCTTAGCTCTTTATTTAAAAAAAGTAGATTTTTTATTCTATTAATTGCCCATTCTATGTTTACGGCAGTAGGTCTTGTTTCAATCATGGTTGAAAAGACAGGCTCAAGAGCCTCAAAGAATTCATTAAAGTTTTTTGCCTTTATTCCCTGTGCACCCACTGCAACCCCCATTGCCGCTGCTATTCCTATGGCAGGCGCTCCCCTTATCCATAGCTTCTTTATTCCCTCAGCAACGATTTCGTAATCACTGGATTCAATATAACGTATTTCCAGCGGGAGTCTGCTCTGATCAAGCATCCTGACTTTTCCATTGACCATCTCAATTGTTTTAAACATAAAAAACACCGACGATGACTGACATACTACAGATTATCACGGATATTTTCTTTTGTGTTTTTCATCTGCGACAATCCCCACCTGCCCTGCCTACCGGCAGGCAGGCGGCAGGCAGGTGCTTATTTTTTTCTGCGGTCATCTGTGATTTTTTTATGGCACAACAACCATATACAAAAGTATTATTGTAAGGGTTATCAAAAAACACACTGTGCCCCATGCTATGTAATTGTATCCTTTTGAATTGATATACTCTCCCATAATCCTCCTGTTATTAACAAGTGCTATTGCGAATACAAGAACAAATGGAAGAAGTATCCCATTTAAAAACGAAGACAAAACCATTAAATCTATTAAAGGGACATTAGGAATTAAAACCAGAAGGGCTGACACAAATATTAGGGCCGTGTAAATCCACATGAACTGGGGAGCCTCTTTAAAATTTTTGTTAACTCCAGCCTCCCATCCCATAGCCTCACAGATATAGTATGCTGTTGCAAGTGGAACAATAATAGCTCCGAGGATAGATGCATTTGCAAGGCTCACGGCAAACAGAGTTGATGCATGCTGTCCTGCAAAAGGTTCTAGTGCTAAGGCTGCTTCCTGAGCCTCATTTATCCTTATGCCGTTTGGGAATAATGTTGTCGCACATGTAACTATTATAAAGAAAGCAATAATATTTGTTATAAGGCAACCAATAATAACATCCAGTTTTGAAAACTTATAGTTTTCTTTTTTTATTCCTTTTTCAGCGATTGAAGACTGCAGATAAAACTGCATCCAGGGGGTTATGGTTGTCCCTATTATTGCTATGGTTAACATGATAAATTCCGGCTCCCACTTTACCGTTGGTATAAATGTGCTTCGCAGAACTTTACTCCACTTTGGTGCTGCCATAAAGCCTGAAAATATATATCCAAAATAAAGCAAACAGGCTACAAGCAAGACTATTTCCACTACCCTATAACTACCTCTGGTGACCAAGAGCCATATACCAAAAGCGCCTAAAGGGACCATTATATATTTACTCAAACCGAACATCTCCATGCTTGCCGCCCAACCTGCAAACCCTGCAGTAGTAGTACCAAAATTTGCCACTAACAATACTATCATCATAAAAAATGTTATCTTTACCCCGTAATTCTCTCTTATAAGATCAGCAAGCCCTTTACCTGTTATAACACCCATACGTGCCACCATCTCCTGTATGACTATGAGTGCTATTGTTGTTGGTATTAACACCCATAAAAAAATATATCCATAGCGTGCACCTGCCACCGAGTAAGTAGTTATACCGGAGGCATCGTTATCAATAGAAGCAGTTATAATTCCGGGACCTATTATAGACAAAAAGATAAGGAGGCCTTTCCAGTTCGGTATGAATCTCTGACGGCTCATACTTTCCTCCTTCTTTTCCTTGACAAGGGAGGAAGGAGAATATTCAAAATATCATCAATCGTCACTATACCTAGGATAATGCCGCCGGCATCTATCACTGGAATAGCAAGTAAGTTATATTTTGACACAATCTCTGCTACATTTTGCTGGTCAGTGTCAGGGGCAACTGTCTTCAGCTTCGTCTCCATTATCTCTGATAAAGGGACACTGGGAGGAGACAAAAGCATGTCTCTCAGTGAGGTTACCCCGACAAGCTTCTCATGCTCGTCAATAATATATATATAATAAACAATTTCTACATTATGGGCGTCTATCTTGAATTTCTCAATTGCATCACCTATTTTTAATTCTGGAGAATAAGCAATGAACTCATTTGTCATAAGTCCACCGGCAGTATCTTCCTCATGAGCAAGCAGCTCCTGAATGTCCTGAGCCTCACTCTTTTCTATGGACTCGAGTAGCTCCTTAGCCTTTTCCAAAGGAAGATCCCCAAGTAGGTCAGCTGCCTCATCAGGAGGCATCCTTTCAACAATGTCAGTTGCAAAATCCTTATGAAGGCTTTCTATGATTGCCTTTTGAACATCAGGTTGAAGTTCATGTAGTGATTCAGCAGCAACATTGGGATCCAGGCCTTCAAAAAAAGCAACTCTTTCTTCATGTGATACCTTACTTATGATATCTGCAATATCAGCAGGATGAAGAGCAGAGACCATCTGACGAGGGACAGTAAGGGATATAGTTGTGAGTTTTGGTTCCAGCGGCTGTATATAATTCCAGTGGATAAGATTGTGGGGAAGAGATTTCTTAAAAATCCTGTAAAGATTTTCACTCTTTCGCTCTATACCTAAGCGTCTTAGTATACCTCTGATACTAACATCAACAGCAGTCAGGCATGCATTATTGTTTATACCTTTCAACTTCACATCATTAACCCTTACTACCTTGGCGCCATTTGCATCCACTATCTGTTTATCAAAAATATCTCTTACAACAAGAAGGTCATCTTCAGGGTATTCATAAGACTTAATTTTTAAAGCATAAACTCTGGAAGATATAATTCGCTTATTGAAAATACCAATATATTCCCATTCCAAGCGGTAGAAGTTCTTTTTCTTCTCTAATATAAGTGCTGATACTCTGGGCAGGGGGTCTCCTTTGATTACAATAAAATCTCTAACCCTGCCAAGGTCTTCACCTTTAGGGTCAAGCACGGGTTTTTTTAAAAGTTCACTGATAAAAAGTTCACCGAAAAGAGGCATTTTATCCACCCACCACAAAAAAAGTTAGTTAGTTGAATGAAAGTATACCTAAGAAAAGGGGCTTTCAGCAACACTAAAGTATGGGTCAAAAAATAGATATAGAATCAGGGAATTGCGGAAAACTGACAAGGTAGATAGACGAAGATTGGTGAATCCCGATACTTCCGGATATACGACACCTTATAAAAAAGATTCTTCAGGGAATTGTGTGGAAGAATACATAATGCAATTTAAAACACAGAGGCACAGAGAAACTCATTTTAAAATTATCAACGCAAAATTATCATTTTAAATTTGAAATGCTAAATGTTAAATTTGCAATTTGCAATGATTAGTCCTCTGTGGTTATTTTTTCCACAGAAAAGTCAGAAGAACCATAAAAAAGGACGTTATGGAGGTCCCTTAGTTTCTTTTGATTCCCATACTTTTTTTATTATCAAACCTGTAACAATGCCATTGAATATACCGGTTATTATGCCAAAAAGAATAATTATCGGGCTGATAAATAATATTGCCTCAAGCCTTTTAACAAAGAACAGATAAGCCAGGAAAAGCTGGGTAATATTGTGTGCCAGCGCCCCTAAGATGCTTAGACTTACAGGGCCGCAAAGTCTTCCAAATAAAACCGTGGCAGACCACATCACCAATGTACTCGTAATTCCCCCGCCAAGGCTCAGGACAAAGGCAGGACCAAGAAATGTCCCTGTAAAAAGGCTTCCAATAAAAACCCTTATGAGAGTAACTGTCATACCTGCCTTTAAACCGTAAAGAAGCAGAGTAGTTAGGGTTATAATGTTTGCAAATCCGAATCTGAGCCATGGAATGGGCGTAGGGATTAATGCCTCTATGCTGTGAAGACCTATCGCGTATGCAGACAGTAGAGCAATATGAAAATTCTCTGAACGGTTCTGACTATTAATTTCATTTAATGTTTGATTAGATAAATTATTCATAATTTGTGCAAAATAGGGTTTGAATCCTTATAATCAAAGAATTTTTTCAATATCTGCATCTCCCTTTAAGTCTTCTGTAATAAATATCTCCTCGTTGATATCAACTATTATCCCGCTGAAACCCATGGACTCCAGCAGTTTTATCCCCTTTTCACGCCCGAGAACAAAAATTCCGGTAGAGAGCCCATCAGCCATATAGCCATTGGGAGCTATGACAGATACGCTTATAACATCTGATGCTGAGTACCCCTTCCTGGGGTCAAGGATGTGGTGGTAACGTTTTCCCTCTTTTATGAAAAATCTCTGGTAGTCCCCTGATGTTGATATGGCTTTGTCTTTAAGACGAAGACTTGCAAAAATGTCCTCTTCCCCCCCTTCTGATTTATCATCTGATAACCTTGGATTCTGAATCCCGACCCTCCATGGCTTCAGGTCAGGCTTTAGACCAAAACCTTTTATATCACCTGCTATGGCAACAAGCGCAGCCTTTATACCTTTTGCCTTTATAGCCTCAATTGCCATATCAGCGGCATATCCTTTTGTAATTCCCCCCAGATCAAGTTCCATACCTTTTTTTTCCAAAAAAACCTCTGAGGCTGACATGTTTATCTTTATTTTTCTATAATCAACAAATCTCAGTGCATTTTTAATTTTGTCAGCCGATGGAATTGAAGATTCCTGTGACTTTTCGGAAAATCCCCAGAGCCTTATTACAGGGGCTATAGTGGGATCAAATGCCCCGTCAGTATAATCTGCAATTTCCACCGCCCTTTGAATTGCCTCCAGGGTCTCCTGGCTGACCTTAACCGGCCTGCCCCCGGATGCCTTGTTGATTGCTGTTATTTCACTTTCAGAGGAAAAAAAATTTAATAGCTGTTCAATTCTTTTTATCCTGGTAAATCCTGCTTCTATTGCTTCTCTTGCCTTTTCTTCCGAAGGGCTGACAACGGTTATTGTACAGAAGGTATACATTAATCTGCGGCTTTCCTTATATATCCTGTCTCTCTTGGTGCAACCGGATAAAAACAACATAGATAACACAGAATACAGAATGCAGAAAATAAATAATTTTGATTTTTGATTTTTGATTTTTGATTTTCTCATGCTAATAGTGTCACGTCAAACTTATTCTGTCGGTTGCTTTATTTGTCATTCCGGCAGTTCTTAAGCCGGAATCCAAGAATTTTTAATAATATCATCTTGTCCCAGGCCTGGATTCCCGTTTCCACGGGAATGACAGCACGACTTGGTTATTCGTCAATTTACGGTTGACAGTGCACTAGTTCCTCTGAAAAGAGTTTTCTTTTAAGAAAAGCTCCTGTAAATGATTTGGGGTTTAATGTAACCTCCTCAGGAGTTCCTGAGGCAACGACCCTTCCCCCTTCTTCCCCGCCGCCGGGACCTAAGTCAATTATATAGTCAGCAACCTTGATTACCTCGAGATTATGTTCGATTACAACAACGCTGTTACCTGCATTAACAAGGTCTTTAAGAACATCCAACAGTTTCTGAATATCTACAACGTGGAGCCCTGTGGTAGGCTCATCCAGAATATAAAGCGTCCTGCCCGTAGCCTTCTTACTCAGCTCCCGGGATAACTTTACTCTTTGTGCCTCTCCTCCAGATAACATTGTGGCCGTCTGTCCCAGATGTATATAGCCAAGACCAACCCTGTCAAGAGCCGTAAGTTTATGTTTCAGCGAAGGGATGGAACTGAAGAATCCAAGCGCCTGTGCAACAGTCATGTCAAGAACATCAGAAATATTTTTGCCTTTATATTTTATATTCAGAGTCTCCCTGTTATATCTCTTACCCTTACATACTTCGCAAAGTATGTATATGTCGGGCAGGAAATGCATAGCCACTTTAATTAGTCCATCTCCCTTGCAGGTCTCACACCTTCCTCCCGGCACATTAAAACTGAATCTCCCTGACTTGTAACCCCTGACCCTTGAATCCGGAACCTGAGAATAAAGTTTTCTTATCAATGTAAAGATACCAACGTAAGTTGCCGGATTTGAACGCGATGTTTTCCCGAGAGAGGACTGGTCTATATTAATAACTTTATCAATCTCTTCTATTCCCTCAATCCCTGTATGTTTCCCCACCCTGCAGCTTGCATGGTGAGATTTTGCCCCGTTAGAATACCTGGGTGAGACCTTCTTATTAATGGAGTAAAGTCTCCTTGCAAGCGCCTTATAGAGGATTTCAAAAACCAGAGTACTTTTGCCTGAGCCCGAGACACCTGTAACGCATGTAAAGACACCAAGCGGTATCTTAACGTTTATATTCTTGAGATTAAATTCCTGTGCACCTGTTACTGTAATATAACCTTTAGGTACTATTCTCTTTTTAGGTACTGGTATTACCAGACTTCCGCGCAGATAAGAGCCTGTAGGAGAAGATTTATTTTCAGCAATTTTGTGTAAACTCCCCTCAGCTACTACATACCCGCCTTTTACCCCGGCCTCCGGCCCCATATCAATTATGTAATCCGCCCTTTTTATTGTGTCTTCATCATGTTCAACAACTATCACGGTATTCCCCATATCCCTCAGCTTACATAGACTATCCAGGAGTTTCCCGCAGTCCTTTGGATGAAGCCCGATACTGGGCTCATCAAGGATGTAAAGGGCGCCAGTAAGCGAAGAACCAATCTGGGTAGCAAGCCTTATTCTCTGTCCTTCACCGCCCGAAAGGGTAAATGCCGGTCTGTTTAAAGTAAGATATCCCACTCCTACCTTGTTCAGGAAAATCAATCTTTCTTTAATCTCTTTTAAGACCTTTGACACAATTATTTGTTCTTTTTCATTAAGTTTAAGCTGTTCAAAAAAATTTATTGCATCTTTAATCGACATATCAGAAAGCTCGCCTATATGCAGACCACTAATTTTAACACCGAGGGCTTCTTTCCTGAGTCTAGCCCCTCCGCAGAGCAAACAGGGTTCAAGCCCTTCCATATCCCCATCTTCTTCACTTGCATCTTTGAATCCAATGCCCTTACATCTCGGACAGGCGCCGTAAGGACTGTTAAAGGAAAAAAATCTTGGGCTGATTTCAGGATAGCTTATGCCGCATCTTGGACATGCAAGCTTCCTGCTGAAAAATATATCCTTTCCGCCCCCGCGGTATGAACCAGACGGTACATACCCGCGGCTCTCGGAATGTTCTTCAACAATATTTATTATCATCATTCCTGTAAATCTCATTGCAAGTTCAATTGCCTCTGTTATACGCCTGTCAATACCTGCCTTTATAATCAATCTGTCAATAACAATATCTATGTTATGCCTTTTGTGCTTATTAAGTTTTATCTCCATGGTAAGGTCAACCATCTCTCCGTCGATCCTTGCCCTGACAAAGCCTTTCCTTTTTATTTCATTCAGTTCTTTTTTGTACTCTCCTTTTCTACCCATTACAATCGGTGACAGGACCTGCACACGTGTACCATAAGGCATACCGGTTACAGATTCAACAATCTGCTGTATACTCTGCGATGTTATAGGGCCTCCGCACTTATAACAGTCCCTGCTTCCGATTCTTGAATAGATAACCCTTAAATAGTCATAAATTTCAGTAATTGTGCCAAGAGTTGAACGTGGATTTTTTGTTGTTCTCTTTTGCTCTATGGCAATAGCAGGGGAGAGACCCTCAATAAAATCAACATCGGGTTTTTGCATCTGCTTAAGAAACTGGCTTGCATATGCAGAGAGGCTTTCTACATAGCGCCGCTGACCCTCGGCATACAGTGTATCAAAGGCAAGTGAAGACTTTCCTGACCCTGACGGCCCCGTAATAACTACGAGCTTGCCTTTTGGTATTTCCAAGTCTATATTTTTTAGATTGTGAACTCTCGCCCCTTTTATTAATATAGAGTCAAGCATAGAATTATCTCTTAAAATGGCAAGATATATTTTTCATACCGGCGTACCTGCCTATCGCCTGCCTGCCGGTACCTGTCTGCCGATGGTAGAGGCAGGGCAGACAGGTCAGACGAATTTTATAATATAACTTAAATGCACACATGTTGCCAACCAATTGGCATGACACTGTTCGTAACCATTCAGTGAAAGGTGGATTATATATCTCTATAGAATGATCACCATTACTCGTTCCTTTTACTTGACAATAAGAACTTTAAAGTGTTTTAATTTAAAGTTATTAACCTCCATCCAGGGAAAAAACTTATGAAAAAAAGAGACTACCTGTTTACCTCTGAATCAGTAACTGAAGGACACCCTGATAAAATCGCCGATCAGATTTCAGATTCAATACTTGATGCAATTATAGCGGAAGATAAAGATTCAAGGGTTGCATGCGAAACAATGCTTACAACAGGGCTTGCCTTTGTAGCCGGAGAGATAACAACTACCTGTTATGCTGATATTCCGTCAATAGTACGAGATACTATCAGGGATATTGGTTATACAAGGGCAAAATACGGTTTTGACTATGAGACGTGTGCTGTTATTACCTCAATCCATGAGCAGTCGCCTGATATCGCAATGGGAGTTGACCCCGGAGGCGCCGGAGATCAGGGCCTTATGTTTGGATATGCCTGTAACGAGACCCCCGAACTTATGCCCATGCCTATAATGCTTGCACATAAACTTGCAATGAGGCTGACCGAGGCCAGAAAAAAGGACATTCTTGGCTATCTCAGACCTGACGGGAAAACTCAGGTAACTATTCAATATATAAACGGCCGTCCTCACAGGATTGATACTATAGTTGTATCTGCACAGCACAGCCCTGATATAACGTTAAGGGACTTGAAAGAGGATATTATTGAAAAAGTAATAAAACCGGTAATTCCAAAGAAACTACTTGATGAAAAACATATAACTTACCATATTAACCCTACGGGCAGATTTGTTATAGGTGGGCCTCAGGGAGATACAGGCCTCACAGGAAGAAAGATAATAGTTGACAGCTACGGCGGAGTTGGAAGCCATGGTGGCGGGTGTTTTTCAGGCAAAGACCCTTCAAAGGTTGACCGTTCAGCCTCATACATGGCGAGATATGTATCAAAAAACATAGTCGCTGCCGGGATTGCAGACAAGGTTGAGTTCCAGCTTGCTTATGCTATAGGAGTAGCTGAACCTGTTTCTATCCTTGTTGACACTTTTAATACTGGCAAAATCCCTGATAAAGAAATCGAGAAAATTATAGGGAAAAATTTTAATCTCAGCCCGGTGGCAATAATAAAAAAACTTAACTTAAAAAGACCTATCTATAAAAAAACAGCCGTATACGGTCATTTCGGCAGGAATGAGCCTGAATTCACATGGGAAAAGACTGATATGGCTGAAACCCTGAGCAAGGCTGCAAAGCTATAAAACGCTCATCTTCAAAAATACCTCAGCATCTGGATTATTAATTAGAAAGGAGAAGCAATAAATCGTGAAATATGATATCAGAAACATCAAATTAGCCGGAAAAGGAAAGCTTAGGATAGAATGGGCAGCAAAGAGCATGCCGGTTCTGAAATTGATAAAGGCAAGGTTCGAAAAAACAAAACCTTTACAAGGGGTCAGGATTGCAGCATGCCTTCATGTAACAACAGAGACCGCAGTTCTTATGGAAACGCTTAAGGCCGGTGGTGCACAGGTTGCATTATGTGCATCCAATCCGTTAAGTACCCAGGACGATGCAGCCTCGTCTCTTGTCAAGCACCATAAAATTCCGGTATTTGCCATCAAAGGGGAGGACAACAAGACATACTATAAACACCTGAAGTCCACACTTGCATTCAAGCCTCAGATAACAATGGATGATGGTGCAGACCTCGTAAGTACAATACACACAAAAGAAAAAGGATTAATAAAACATATCATTGCCGGGACAGAAGAGACTACTACCGGTATTATAAGGCTCAGGGCTATGGCAGAAAAAGGTGTTCTGCAATACCCGATCATAGCAGTAAATGACGCATATACAAAGTATCTTTTTGATAACCGTTATGGTACAGGACAGAGCACTATAGACGGAATCCTCAGGGCTACA
>JAZFSN010000073.1:0-7168 GCA_036446195.1 Thermodesulfovibrionia bacterium
CTGGCAAGGGATATTTCTTTTAAAGAGCCCTCAAATAATTTTTGTTCACCAAAGAGGTTTTTCATGTAAATCTTTCCATTTTCAGGCCTCAGGATATCAACATTTTCCAGATAAAGCTCTTCCCTCCCGTTTTCTTCAATATAAACATTGGTCTCACACATATGTGGTTATCTCCTTTATTCTTTGGATAAGTTACATTAAATAAAAGTATAGAGAAAAATTATTCTAACAGTCAATTGCAATTTTAAAAAAGGGATCACCATGAAATACATTTAATAAGCTCAGGAGATAAGGTTATTTTTTTAATTACAAGCCGGCAAGTCTTTTCAGATCTTCCTTATCTATCTGATATTCCATTGCAATGTGTTCAGGTGTTGCGCCTGTCTGACTGATTACCTCCTTAAGGTACTCCGTAAAACCTGACTGCTTTCCACATGTATCAAGGTATGCTTTAAGTACTAATGCGAGACCTTCTGACGGTATCCTGTATCCCTTTTTTGTTGCTTCCTTCTCCCCTGTGCTTTCAGGAATACCTATCACCACAATCCTGTCATCAACATTCATAAAGCGGATGTTATGAACCATCAGACAACTGCTGTACAGAACTTCTGCTCCGGCCTTCATATACAGATAGCCTAAATGAAGCCTGTCAGGAAACTTAGGCATCAGGTACCGGACTCGTACGCCTTTTGCTGTTAATCTCTTGATGTTTGCTATAATATCCCTGGTCATTTTCCTGTCATCTCCTGTTGGGGGCCTGCCTGTTATACACCCTATGATCTCCTCTTTAGCATCCATCATCGAGTCTATAACCGCAACAAAATATTCCTGCCGGGTAAGCACCCTTGTGGCTTTTCCAATCTCGAGTATAAGTTTATCCCGTTGCTTCCCCTCTTTAATGTTGTAAATAAGAAGTATAATCGTTGCTATAAGTAATATTGATTCAAGGGATAGAAGTCCTATTTCAATAGACATTGCTTTACCTCCAGAATATACATTTTTTAATTATACTGTTCCTCTTAAATTTAAATTAAGTGTCTTACACCTTTGCGAGAAACTCTGAGGTCAGAAGCCTTTTATTGAGCAGATGGTTCAGGTGTTCATCGAGCAGGGCTGAGAGCTCTGATATTGTTTCTCTGGAAGGTCTTAATCTGGTTGAGGCGTGGATAGGCCATTTTATGCAGTGGGAGTAAAAGCTTACTGTCCTGACTGCAATCTTTATAGGGATTTTATTTGCCCCGAGCTGGGTGGCAGCGCATTTTTTGCACAGGGTTGTTCCAGAGTCAGCGTAAAAATCAAGGCTTTTGGCATTGCATCTTCCGCATCCTGTGAGCCGGGGGGCATAGCCTAATACTGCGAGCAGGTGAATCTGGGAAATCAGATACAGGGCATCCTTTTGTTTTAGCGCACAGGATTTCAGGGTGCTCATTATGTTTAGAAAAAACAAAAAAAATTTCTTATTGGGTATACCTGCCGGTATCAGGGAAATCAGTATCTCAACGAGTTTTGATGTTTTTGCAAAATCCTGGAGATTTTCTCTTATCTCATGAAATGAATTAAGGATGTCGGACTGGGTAATCTTTGGCATTGACTGTTCTTTTCCCCACAGGGATATCTTTGCGTGTGTAAGGGGTTCAAGACTGCTGCCAAAACGACTCTTTGCCTTTCTGGGGCTCTTGGCAAACGTATTAACTATTCCTTTGCTGGGAGTGAGGTAGGTTACTATGAGGTCTGCTTCAGTGTATTCCTTTGTTTTGAGTACAATTCCTTCTGTTCTTGTCAGCATAAAAGAAATTTATTAGTTATTCGAACAGCTACTTAATTTTTGTTTATGGTTCTTTTTAGTACGTATAACTAATAACGGTTGTTACATGACATTTTCAAAGTCCTCAGGTTTCAGATTCCTTAACCAGTCTTCAAGTTCATCATTATTCTTGGACTCTATGATTTTTTTTTCTACAAAGATGGGACAGTCTATTCTTATAGCTACAGCAATTGCATCACTGGGCCTTGAATCAACCTGGACCTCTTCTCCATTTTTTTTAACATAAATTACAGCATAATATGTATTGTCAACTACCTCAGTAACCACAATTCTTGTTGCCTTTACATTCAGTCCGTCAAGTACATTTTTAATAAGGTCGTGAGTAAGAGGGCGGGGGGTTGCTATTTTCCCAATTGCAAGGGCAATTGAATCTGCCTCAGGTCTTCCAATCCATATCGGCAGCATATTATTCCCGTCTATTTCTTTCAGGAGCAAAATATACATGTTGCTCCTCGGGTCAAAAAGCAACCCTTCTATTTTCATCTGGGTAAGCGGTTCAGACATATGTAATATTATATATGATTAGTTTTTTTCTCTCAATATAAATTTGCCGTGCTCTCTTGCTGCTACTTTATATTTAACAATACATTTTCAATTCTATCAAGTCCTTTTTTAATGTTGTCCATGGAAGTTGCGTATGAGAGTCTTATATGCCTGTCATCCCCGAATGCCCCTCCCGGGACTGCTGCCACATTTACTTCCTCAAGAAGAAGGGAAGATAAGTCAAAAGAGGAGTTTACCTGTTTGTTATTAAAGTGCCTTCCATAGAAAGATGATACATTTGGAAAGACGTAAAATGCACCCAGCGGTCTTACGCATGTTATTCCTTTTATTTTCTTGAGACGCTCAATTATGTATAACCGCCGTTTGTCGAACTCGGAGACCATTTCGGACACTGAGTCCTGAGAACCTGAAAGCGCCTCAACAGCAGCCTTCTGGGCAATGGATGTAGGGTTTGAGGTTGACTGGCTCTGGATTTTGGTCATTGCATTTATAAGATCTTTTGGTCCTGCTGTAAAGCCAATTCGCCAGCCGGTCATTGCATGGGATTTGGAAAGTCCGTTTACTGTTATAGTCCGCTGTTTTATGTCGTCGTTGAGCGAGGCAATACTTACATGTTTAAACCCGTCGTAGACAAGTTTTTCATAAATCTCATCAAAGATTATGTAGAAATCGTGTCTGACTGCCATTTCTGCTATTGTTTCCAGGCTTTCCCTGTCATAACCAATGCCTGTAGGATTTGAAGGACTATTAAGAATCAGTGCCTTTGTTTTTTTTGAAATGCTGGATTCAAGTCGATCAGGCGATATATTAAAGGAGTTTTTCTCGTCGGTTTCGACTATAACAGGTACAGCATTGTTGAGAAGAACCTGGGCAGGATATGATACCCAGTATGGCGCAGGGATTATTACCTCGTCACCCTCGTCAAACAGGGCACATGAGATATTATACAAACTGTGTTTTGCCCCGCATGAGACAATAATCTCGTTTTTTTCGTATGTTATATTAGTGTCTTTTTTGAATTTGTCGACTATTGCGGCCTTAAGTTCATCAATGCCGCCTACCGGCGTATATTTTGTAAAGCCGTTTTTAATGGCCTTTATTGCTGCCTCTTTGATATTTTCAGGTGTGTCAAAATCAGGCTCTCCAACTCCAAAATTAACAACATCTACTCCGTTTGCCTTCAGCGCTTTTGCCTTTGCATCGAGCGAAAGCGTTGGAGAAGGTTTAATTGAGAATGGTTTTTTTGACAGTTTCATTGTTTCCTAATCCCTCCTTGACAGAATGTTTTGCCCGGGTTTTCCCGTAGGAATTATTCAACCGATAACTTTCTTTAATCTCTTCCTGCGTCACAACAGAAGTACCCAGCTCGCCAACTACTATGCCTGCAGCATGATTGGCAAAATCTGCCGCTTCTTTTAGTTCTGCTCCTGCTGAACGGCATAGAGTAAAAGCTGCAATTACCGTGTCTCCAGCACCTGTTACATCATAGACTTCCTTTGCAAGAGTAGTAATAGGCGTTGTCTTCCCGTTTTTTTCAAAGAGAGTCATCCCTTTATCTCCCATGGTAATCAGGACTGCACTGGATTTTAAATCCCTGAGTAGTCTCCTGCCGGCTTCTTTGAAGGTTTTATCATCTGTAATCTTGATTCCGGAGAAGAAAGAGGCTTCATTGATGTTTGGCGTTATGAGGCTTACGCCTCTATAGTAGTCAAAATGTCCTATTTTAGGGTCAACAGCAATAAAGACTTTGGAAGACGCAAGTTCAAGGACTCTTTTAATCAGGTTTTTAGTTATTACACCCTTGCAGTAGTCGGACAGGATTATTGCCCTTATATCGGGCAGGCGATTTCGGACGGATTTGAGAATATGCAACATTGTTGAACCGCTGATATCAGATTTTATTTCTTTATCAAACCGGACCACCTGCTGTTCATGGGCATAGATCCTGGTTTTTACTGTAGTACACCTCTTTTTCTCCACAACTATGTCATCGGTATTGATGCCTTTTTTTCTGAGCTTCTCCATGAAGACCTCTCCCATTTCATCTTTTCCGATAACGCCTGTGATGAAAACCCTGCCTCCAAGTGACGAGATATTACTGGCTACATTTGCTGCACCGCCCAAAAGCAGATTTTCTTCAGAGACTTCAACAACCGGGACCGGCGCCTCCGGAGATATTCTTTCCACCTTTCCCCAGATGTACTGGTCTACCATAAGGTCGCCGATAACAAGTACGCCGGTATTTGGAAATTCCTTTAAAATTTTCGAGAGATTTCTCATTCCGTGTCAATAAATTTAGCATGTAAGCTTTATTTTTGGCAACTGCCGGCTGTTTTAAAGACCGTTATAAGTTACAAGTTATAAGTTGATACGAATAACGTATAACAAATAATAAATAACGTATAACGAGTAACGCATTTGAGCCTGCCTATATTGTCAAGCAATTGTCTCTTATGCAATAATAAGAAACATGAAGACAGCACTCAAAATATTTGCATTATTTTACATTGTCCTTTTGATAGCTTCATGTTCAATTTCAAAAGAACCTGTAATATCTCAGCCATCTAAAGAGGCTTATTATTATTATATCATGGCTGTTGAAACAGAAAGGGCAAATGACCTGGAGAAATCGCTTGAATACCTCAGCTTTGCCCTTGAGGAAGACCCTGAATCTGTATATCTATTGACAGAGATAAGCCGTGTAGCTCTTAAAGCAGAAAGGATGGAAGAGGCGATTAAAGGTGCTGAAGAAGCGCTTAAAAAAGATCCTGAGTATATCCCAGCTCTGTTATTATCAGGAAAAATCTACAGTATCCAGCAGGAATTCAAAAAAGCAATTTATGTTTATAAAAAAATAATAAAAATAGACCCCGCAAATATTAATACATATGTAATGCTCGCCCATTTATTCACACTTGAAAAAAGATTTGCCGAATCGGTACAGACATTGGAAAAAGTGATTAAACTGAGTCACAATGATGTGATCCTGAGGTATTATCTGGGGAGGGTTTATGTTCAGATGAATGAACATGAAAAGGCTATCATTGAATTTGAAGAAGTTGCTGAATCTGGTATGTCTTTTGAGTCACTTCACATTTTTATGGGTACCATGTATGAAAAGCTTGGAGATTCTGAAAAGGCAATCAGAGATTATGAAAAAACCATCAAGCTGAATCCGGATAATATGCTCATCCGGGAAAGACTTGTCATGCTGTATGTTGGACAAAAAAAATATGATGAAGCAGTAGAAAATCTTATGGAAATAATCGCAAGAGAACCGGAAAACATAAAGGCGAGATTGCTGTTGGCCAGCGTATATACGGAGAAAAAAGAATTTGAAAAGGCTGTAAGTGAAATAAATACTATTATTTCCATGGAGCCTGAAGATCCGGACATATATCTGGACGCGGGGTTTTTATATATTCGATTGAAGGATTATGTAAATGCCGAGAGAATTTTCAATAAAGGACTTTCAATCGAACCTGAAAACGTTGAATTGAATTTCAGTCTTTCTGTGGTATATGAGAAAACAAAGAGGTATGATGAAATGTTTTCCCAGCTGAAAGAAACCCTCAGGCTTGATCCGAAACACGTAGATGCACTTAATTATTTGGGATATACTTACGCTGAAAAGGGTATAAACATTGATGAGGCTGTTGAACTTACGGAAAAGGCTGTTAAATTAGCTCCTGACAGGGGATACATCCGCGACAGCCTTGGATGGGCATACTTTAAAAAGGGCATGCATAAGAATGCCCTGATAGAAATAAAAAAAGCTGCCGAGATGATGAAAGATGACCCGGTTGTTTTTGAGCACCTGGGGGATATCTATCTGAAACTGGAAAATGAGAAGGCTGCAATTGATGCGTGGGAGAAGTCACTCGAGTTTCATGAAAAGGAAGAAGGGCTCAAGGAAAGAGTTGAAAAAAAGATAAAAGACAGTTTGCAGGGATCAGGGGCCGGGGATCAGTAAAACTGACCTCTGACCCCTGACCCCTGACCCCTGATTATGCTTACTCTAAAGGCTCCTGCAAAGATTAACTGGTTTCTAAATGTCCTTGGCCGGAGGGATGATGGCTATCATGATATTGAGAGTATCATTCAAAAGATTAGTCTTTACGATTTTATTTCTTTCTGGCCTTCAGAAGATTTAACCCTTAAAACAGAACTGCAAATACCGACTGAGCAAAATCTTGTGTATAAGGCAGCGGTATTGCTAAAAAAAACGAGCGGAGTCAGTGCAGGCGCTAAAATCCGTTTGAATAAAAATGTACCCGTGGCTGCCGGGCTTGGGGGAGGCAGCAGCGATGCGGCGTTAACACTCATTGGCCTGAACAAGCTGTGGTCATTGGGTCTCTCATGCAGTGAGCTTAATGTACTTGCAGAACAGCTCGGCTCTGATGTACCTTTCTTTCTTCACGGGCCGCTTGCTTTTGTCAATGGCAGGGGTGAGAATGTAACTGATTACAGATCAATAAAGTCTATTAATATCTTACTCGTTAAACCTCCAGTAAGTGTATCAACCAGATGGGCTTACGAGAATTTAAAGTTGACAAAAAGGACATCTAAGGTTAATAATATTACGCTTTTTATCCATGCCATCAGGAAGGGAGAGTTGCAGGGAACTAGTAGTTTTCATAATGACCTTGAACCAGTTGCTACTAAAACCTTTCCTGTAATCGCAGATATAAAAGAAAGACTGCTCAGAGAAGGAGCTATACTATCTATGATGAGCGGCAGTGGTCCTACAGTTTTTGGTGTGTTCGAATCTGCAAGGGAAGCAGGGAAAGCCTCAAAGGCCTTTAAGGATTGCTGGACTGCGGCCGTTCAAACAATAAC
>JAZFSN010000074.1:0-4547 GCA_036446195.1 Thermodesulfovibrionia bacterium
ATTAAAATTTCTAAAAGCCTGTCCAGCTCATCAAGCGAATAATACTCAATCTCCAGTTTTCCACCTTTTTTCCCTTTATGAAACAAACGCACTTTTGTGCCAAGACTCTGCCTGAGCTTATCCTCCAGAGATGCTATCTGCGGGTCTTTCCAGACATTAGATTTGGACACTGAAGCACGCGGGGACTGTACTCTCTTACTCAGTGCCTCTGCCTCTCTCACACTCAAGCCTTTCTGTACTATCTTCCTTGCGGCACTAAGTTGTGATACCGCATCTTCTATCTGTAAAAGAGCTTTTGCATGTCCAATGTTCAAAGAGCCATCTGAAATCCATTTCTTAATCTCTGAAGGGAGTTTCAGTATCCTTAGATAATTGGTTACAGTTGCCCTGTCTTTTCCTGCCTTTCTGGATATTTCGTCATGTGTAAGGTCAAACTCTTTTATAAGCCTCTGGAATGCCCCTGCTGTTTCAAGAGGATTCAGGTCTTCCCTTTGAATATTCTCTATAAGTGCAAGTTCAAGCGTCTCTGCCGGAGTAACATCTTTTACAATAACAGGAAGTTTTGCAAGGCCGGCCATTTTAGCAGCTCTCCATCGCCTTTCCCCTGCGATTAATTTAAACCTGTTATCAGAGCTTTTTCTGACAATTACCGGCTGGATAATGCCCTTCTCTTTTATTGATGAAGCCAGCCCCTTAAGAGTATCTTCTTTAAAGACCCTTCTTGGCTGGTATTCATTTGGTACAATTGTATTGATGTCAAGTTCAAGTATTCCATCTGATTTTTTCTTATCCGGGATAAGGGCGTCAAGACCCTTGCCCAGTGCCGTTTTCATTATCTATTACCTCCTTTGCAAGCGCCATATAACTCTGCGCCCCTTTTGAGCGAACATCATATAAAATTACAGGTTTCCCATGGCTGGGCGCCTCAGCCAGCGTAACATTTCTCGGAATCATTGTCTTAAAGACCTTATCTCCGAAATGCCGTTTTAGCTCAGCGGCTACCTGATTTGCAAGTACATTTCTCCCATCAAACATTGTAAGCAAAATTCCCTCTATCTCAAGCAATGAATTATAAGAACTCCTTACAAGATTAAGGGTTTTCATCAAAGAGCCAATTCCCTCTAATGCATAGTACTCACACTGCATCGGGACCAACAGGCTGTCAGCAGCGACCAGGGCATTAATGGTTAAAAGACTCAATGAAGGAGGACAGTCTATAAAAATAAAACCATATCGGGATTTAACAGGTTCAAGGGCACGCTTGAGAATTGCCTCCCTGCCCTCTCTGTCAATAAGCTCCAGTTCAGCTCCAATAAGGTCTATATTTGAAGGAATGACATCAAGATAATTAAGATTTGTTTTTCTGATTATATCCTCAATGCCTTTTTTCCCAATGTATATGTCATAAAGACTCCCGTTAAGATTGTCTCTTTCTATGCCCAGGCCGCTTGTTGAGTTTCCCTGCGGGTCTGTATCTATTAGCAGGACATGTCTTTCAGCGGCAGCTAAAGAGGCAGATATGTTAATAGCTGTTGTAGTTTTTCCAACCCCGCCTTTTTGATTGGCTATTGCTATTGTCTTACCCACTACGCCCCTTCCTGAACATATTTAATTCCCATTTTGACGGCAAGTTCTGCCCTCGCAACTTCTTTCCCCAGGTAAACAGCATGGCTTAAATCAGAAATCCAGTTATTGTCAACAATTGTATGACATATATCACGGCTATTTCTGCCTTCTATTATTCTCAATAATTTATTCTGGTAATTATAATGTTCAACAGTAATAATGCCTTTCTTCTTTAAAGGGATAATCACAAAATAACCTGCCTTGTCCAGTTTCAGGCCTTTTGGTTTGTGAGCCTTAATCTTTGTAACACTCGAAAACTTAACAGCTGGAGTTTGTTCCGGATTTTTCCGGCATCCGCACTTTGACGGACATGCTGCTGTTTGGAGTCGGGAGAGGCTCTCCACTCTCTCAGCCAATATCCCGGGATTTTCACATCCGATAAGATTATCAACCTGTATTTGCCTGCGGAAGGACTCCACCTCTGACAAGGTTACGTTTTTAAGGATGGGACGCCTTCCCTGAGAGTTCATGACACGTATCTCCTTGTTTACACCGTTTTCCCACAAGGCTAAAAGGGTCCTGCCACTCTTATGACCTTTGGTATCCTTCCCCGCAACAATAAGATAGCTGATGGCAGGATTTGTAATAACATTTTTTACTATTTTATCTATGCCGATATTTTCAGTTTCTGTTTTACCTACTATACACAGCCCGGCAGGTCTAAGTCTGACCAGCTCTTCTTCCAGTTTAACGCTCGATAGCGTAGAGACCGCTACAGGTGCTGACCTGTTCAATACAGTATATTCGCCGGCAACAGGAGGCCACCTTTCCTCATCTATTTCAAATCCGCAGCTTGACAGCGTAGAGGAAGCGGCTGACGGAAATTTTACGGTAAGGACATTCATTGCCTCGGCAGGAATGCAGTGTTTACAGCCTAAACATGCGTATTCCAGCGGTTGCAGCTTTTTCAGCCACCTTTCTACTCCCTGAACCAATTTTTTTGCTTCTTTATGTTTAAATGATTTAAGCGAAACTTCAAGATTCTCAAGCGTTTCTCTCATACAACCGCATTTTCTGCATCTTGCAAGCCTGACACCTTTCTGAAGTTCTGAATGGACTTGATTAAAAGTAGATCCCACGGCAATATTATGTCCGATAATATAATAAAACTTCAACCAGGGAGTTACGATAAAAAAATTATTTTTTATTTTCAGCGCTTCAAATTTTTAAATCGGAATTATTATGATTGACAACAGTGAATTCTTTGTTATTCCAAATTCATCAAAACTGCGACACATGTTCAGACCTTTATCCCCAGTACAGGTAAGCCCAGCCTCTGTCTCCTGTTTTCCCCCTTAAAAAGATCGGTAACCCTCCCGGGGATATCTCCTCTCATTCCCTTATGCCGTGCCCGCAGTTTTGCAGGCAGGCTTGAGGCATGCTGGACAGTGTGCTTGCCAAACCTCTCAGACAGTACGTCAATTGTACTGTAAATCCTGGTTATCCTCTCTATTTCCATTATGTCATCAAATAGGGAGTACTGGATACTGCCTCTGGATATCAGTCCGGCCAGGACTACCCCTGTTAAGCGGTATAGTACACCAGGGGCATAAATACTATAAAAAGCCTTTTTCAACGGCTCAAACAGCTCAGCCGGATATGCACTGGGGCGGTTTAATTTAACCTCTACACCGTCACTCCTGAAATCCTGCCTCCTGAGAAACACCATCAGCCTTGTGGCAACAACCCTGTGGCGCCTTGCCTTTATGCAGGCATTCTCCAGGTTCCCGGAGAGATGGGAAAAGATAAACATCTCTTCACCGGACGGAGGAGTAAATGTCCTTGTTTTACTTATGGACTGATAACTGCTCTTTGATTCCGGAATAACAGGATAAACACTTCTGCCGTTAAGCTCATGCCAGATTTCCTGATACGGTTTGGACAGATACTGTTTTATAAACTTTTCATCCTTTCCTGCAAATTCCAGGGCGGTTTTTATCCCGAACTTCCTGAGAAATGCCGATGTATTTGGCCCTATGCCCCAGACCTTTCCCACCGGGAGCTCAGCCAGATAGGTATGTATCTCTCTCCCCGGTATTACGGTAAGCCCTCCGGGCTTTTTATGTCTTGACCCAATCTTGCACAGCACCTTTGTAAGGCTAACCCCGGCAGATACAGAAATCCCCATTTCCCTCTTTATTGTCTCCTGAATCTTTCCGGCAATCTGCCCGTAAGACCCATGAAAGCTCCTCCTAAGTCCGGTCAGGTCAACAAATGCCTCATCTATCGAGTATTCCTCTACATCCGGCGAGAAGCGCCTTAGTATCTCAAACATACGGACAGAGAAGAGGCTGTAGGTTTCATAATCTGAAGGAAGGATGATAACATCAGGACAAATCCTCTTTGCCTCAAAAAGTCTCATTCCCCTTTTAACCCCTCTTGTCTTTGCCTCATAACTGGCAGCAGCTACTATTCCGCGTTCCCTTCCCGTTATAACAGGTTTTCCTCTGAGCTCTGGATGAATTGCCTGTTCACATGATGCAAAAAAGGCGTCAGCATCAAGATGCAGGATTGCCCCGGGCCAGGAGTGTATGGTGAGAGGCTGATCTTTCATGGAATTATATTTCACTTCATCTGAAAATACATTTAGAAAACCACAGAGAGTACTAACTTAAAAAGGTTGAAGTCAAGGTTAAGGCTAAGAAAGATATTTTTTAATTCTCAACCTCAACCTCAGCCTTAACTTTTATAAATAGCTGTATAAAAGTTATATTCAGTACTTTCTAATCACTGCGGTTACCACTCCTGCAATCTTGAGTTCATGTTTCGGCTTGAGCGGTCTGTAGTCAGGATTTGCGGAGATAAGGGTTACACTTTCTCCTCTTTTTCTCAGGTATTTCATTGTCCACTCCCCGTCTACTTCTGCAATAACGATATCCCCGCTCTTTGCCACCTGCGCTTTATCAACAATTACCATATCT
>JAZFSN010000075.1:0-7586 GCA_036446195.1 Thermodesulfovibrionia bacterium
GTTCTAACATCCATGGAAAAGGCACAATCTATTTTAGAGTCCAGATATCCTCTCATTTTTTTCAGAAGTTCCGGGCAGCGGTCTGTCCCAATATGTCTTATCCGCGACGGTATAAGTTCAAGTCCATTTTTCTCCGCCACGCTTTTAAGCGCTTCAACTCTGTCAGTATCGTCACCATAAACATGAGAAGGAGCGCCATATCTCTGATAGATGCTATCTGTGTAAGTTATAAGATTTTCCAGCGTTGAGTCATCAATATACTTGGTAAGATTACCGCCGATATCCTTTGACAGATTAAGTTTGCCGTCACTAAAGGCCCCGGCGCCTCCCCAGCCGCATAAAAGCCCGCATACAGCACATGGCTTGCAGGAACTTTTTTCAGTTTTCATGGGACAAACCCTCTTATCAATATCTCTGCCCTTCTCAAGAATCAGTATTTTCAGTCCTTTTTTTGAGGACACGAGTTCATGGGCAGCAAAAATCCCTGCAGGCCCGGCGCCAACTATAATTACATCATAGTGTTTCATAATTAAAAAAGGGGCGAGGATTCAAGGGTTCGAGGGGCTCAGTGAGTTCACTTGAATCCCTGCCTGCCGGCAGGCAGGCTTGAACTCTTGACCCCTAGAATTCTAAGTTTTACATCTTCCAGTTATTTTTCATATATTTCAAAGCATTATAATTTGTCAGGTCGAGATGAACCGGGGTAACTGAGATAAAACCGTTTTTAACGGCCTCAAAATCTGAATCCTCGCCTGACTGCCATACAGGTGTGTCACTCCCTATCCAGAAGTGCTTTCTGCCCTTCGGATCTATTATTTCACGGATAATGTTATCATAAACTTTCTTCCCCTGTCTTGTAAGCTTTATCCCTTTAAAAACTGATGTATCCGGAACATTCACATTTAAAAAAGTATTCTGCGGTAGGCCCTTTTTAAGAACCTGTTTTGCAAGGCTCTGGGCAACTCTGGCCGACTGCTGAAACCTTAACGATTTCTTGCAGCCCTGATTCTCTTCTGCAAAGGATATGGCAAGAGAAGATATGCCAAGCAACGTCCCCTCAATTGCAGCAGCAACCGTGCCTGAATATGTTATGTCATCACCCATGTTGCCTCCATTATTTATCCCTGAAACTATAAGGTCAGGCCTTCGGGGAAGCAGTCTGTTAACACCTAAAATAATACAATCAGTAGGGGTACCATTTATAAGGTATGTTTTATTATTAATTTTTTCGAATTTTAAAGGCCTGTGAAGCGTAAGCGCATGGCCAACTGCACTCTGCTCCCTCTCAGGGGCAACAACGTAAATTTCTCCGATAGATTGCAGTGCTTTTGACAGTACCCTGATTCCCTGCGAATTCCAACCGTCATCGTTTGTAACAAGGATAAGAGGCATATAATTTAATTCTAACAGAACCTTACCATATTTAAGGAGAAAAAAATGGTCGCAGTTATTAAACCCCGTAGTGTCCCGATGACCTATCGGGACTACTTTGGGGAACCTATTTTTGAAAAACAGGTCTTATCTACACAGGAATAAAACCTTAATTTTGATACCTATTTAGTGTTCCCTGCAATTTAATGCAGGAAACTCTGAACGTTTAGTGAACGTTAGTGCCTGCCTGCCGGTAGGCAGGAACGAATATTAACAAATAGATAATTTCCCTGCGTTGTGTTACCAGAGGTAACACTAATGTAAGGACTTCTCTTACTTATTCATATTCGCTCGTATACACCTGACTGCCGTCAGGCAGGCCTGCCTGTCCGGTAGGCAGGCTCGCTATTCATTTAGTGTTCCCTTTGGAAACCCAAATGTAAGGAGTTCTCTTACTTATTCATATTCGCTCGTATACACTCGCTATTCATTTTAACTTAGAAGGCTATTTATGGCAACAAGTGAAAGTAGAAAAGAATTTAAGGAAATGAAACCAACTTGATAGGGGAGATTTGTCTTTTTAATGCCCTGTAATGTCTTTAACACGACCAAACCCGCCCTGGTGGTAAGCCTGTCGAACCATCACCGCTTATCCCCATCCTGAGAATGACCCCTCAGCATAAAAAATGTTGAAAAAACTGTTCCCGTTTGATACAATTTAGAATGAACAGCGAGAATAGGCGAGCGAATAATATAATAAATAAATCCCTGCATTCGTATGTCCGTAGGGAATACTAATTATCCTAAAAAACGATTTCCCATCATCTTATGTATCTCTCATACTATGTGGTTAAGGATTGCCGTAAATAGTTATAAGACTATTCCCAGAAGAGGATAGAGTATACAGAACACTATGTGTAGATGCAGACAGTAATTTTTCAAATAATTATAGAATATTTCATCTCTCTGATAGGAGAAAAATAAAATGAGCACTTTAGCTCCTGTTCTTATTCCGCTGACATCCGAAGCACAAGAAGCCATTCAGGGAGACAGCATCAAACTCAATAAATTCCCGTTTCTTATCGGGCGCGAATCCCGCGTGATTACGGCAGTTGGCTCTGTCAGGTATATAGAACGCCGCAAAAAAGCAGCTTCGCCAAGCAACGATCTGTATATAAGAGATAAAGGTAAAAATTTAAATATATCTCGGGAACACCTGCAGATTGAAAAAAAAGAAGACGGCACTTATGATATTGTTGACCGTGGCAGCACCTGTGGAACGATTGTCGACAATCGTGTTGTCGGAGGGTGCGACAAAGGGGGGCGCTGTCCCCTGATAGACGGAAGCGTTATTGTGATAGGATCCTCAAAATCCCCTTTCATATTTAAGTTTCTGGTTCCACCTCAGCAGATAGATACAGATGGTTTTAACTCATTCAATAGTAAGTAATACCTTCCAGATCAATTCTTAAGACCCTGAAATGTAAACAAAAAATTGCTTTTTCGAACAAGTTGTGTTTAAATTTTTTCTTTTTTATTGAACAAAATCAATCTCCTTACCTGTTGATCTGTTACCATTTACGCCTCCTTTGCCAAGACATAAATAGTTTACTCCCTTTACAATCCATCAGGAATTTTAATTGTCGTCAACACTGAGATTTAGATTTAGGTGACGTTCTTAACTATTTCAACTTATTTTTGCCGTTGCAATATATTGAATATTGCTGATGTCGTAACTCCTACATTGCGCGCTACTTCAGAAAGTGTCATCCCATTTTCTTTAACTAATTTATTTACGATCCGAATTCTCACCTTAGACACAGCAGTCCTTCGTCCACCTGACTGAAGCTCCCACATATTCACCCCTTTTTCTTGTCTGTAATTAGTTTAATTAGTCAAGAGGATGTCCCCTAAGACCAGAACCGTACCATATTTACGGAGAAGAAAATGGTCGGGGCGAGAGGATTTGAACCTCCGACACCTGGTCCCCCAGACCAGTGCGCTAACCAGGCTGCGCTACGCCCCGTTATTAGTTATTCGTTATAAGTTATTTGTTATTAGGATAAAAACCTTATGGATGTTTACACCCCTTCCATAGAACGTATAACGAATAACTAATAACTAATAACGAGTTTCACTTTAATGTCTTTAAAATTTCCTTAAGTCTCTTTTTCACTGTTTCTATAGTCTCTACAGAAACGTAGCTTTTTTTCAGTGAATTTTTATTAAAATTTTTTTTGACTCCTGCAATTGTATATTTATCCTGATAAAGGAGTTTTTTTATCTCAAGAACAAGTTCCAGGTCTTTTCTTGTATAACTACGTTGCCCAGCTTTATTTTTTCGGGGATTTAAGAAAGAAAATTCAGACTCCCAATATCTTAAAACATAAGGCTCGACATGGGCTATATTGCTTACCTCTCCGATTTTATAAAAAAGCTTGTTTAGGACTATTCTTCTTCCAGGCAAAGGCCGCATCTAAAGTTATCCTTTCTCAACAGCAGCCTTAAATTGTAGACTTGGCTTAAATGTAATTACCTTTCTTTGACTTATTTCAAGTTCTAACCCTGTCTTTGGATTCCTACCTTTGCGGGCACTTTTCTTCCTGACTAAAAAAGTCCCAAACCCTGAAACTTTTATTGACTCCCCTTCAGAAAGAATGTTTTTCATAGAGCCAAAAAGTATCTCTATTATTTCCTCCGCCTCTTTTTTGGGAAGTCCCACTTTCTCATAAATACTGTCTGCCAAATCAGCCTTTGTCATAGCGCCCTCCTGTTATTTTTTCCCGAGAGTTGAAATCACTATAGTATTCGGTTTTTTTTAAATTATAAGAGGATATACGTACCTTGTCAAGAGAATTTAGTTTAAGAAAAATCTGTCCATCAATAATTTGTGTAATCTATTTTTAATCTGTGCAATCAAAAGTTTTCTTATACAGAAAACTTTAAAAAACCATCCAGGGCTGCGGCAGGAAAAGTCTCTCATATGTCATAAGCGCAAACCTGTCAGTCATCCCTGCTATAAAATCACATACGACCCTTTCTTTCCTGCCTATGGTTTCTTTTGGCATTTCTTTAAATACCTCTTCAGGATGCTTCAGGTAATAATTATAAAGGTCAAGAAGTATTTTTTTTGCCTTTCTGAATTCCCGTTTTGTAACTTCACTTTCGTAAATGCTTTCATAGAGAAAATCCCTCAGGGCACATGTTATCTTTATAATGTCCCTGTTCATCCTTATCTCCCTGAGTCCCGCGGCCTGAGAGGCATATATAATATCTTTAACCATTACATCAATCCTCTTTGCCTGTGTGTCTCCGATCTTGAAAAATTCAGATGGAATATCAGAACGTTTAAGAACGCCGGCCCTCATGGCATCATCAAGGTCATGGTTAACATAAGCTATAATATCAGATACCCTGACTATCTGCCCTTCAAGAGTTTCGTCCTTACCATGACCTGCAAAAATTTTACCCCGGCCTTTTGAATGTCTTAATATTCCGTCCTTCACCTCATAAGTTAAATTAAGGCCCTGTCCATTTCTCTCAAGGATATCAACAACCCTCAGGCTCTGTTTAAAATGGTCAAAACCGCCGGGATTTATCCCGCGTAATACCTCCTCTCCGGCATGACCGAAGGGTGTATGGCCGAGATCATGCCCAAGCGCAATTGCCTCTGTCAAATCCTCGTTAAGCCTGAGGGCTCTTGCAATGGTCCTGGCAATTTGCGAAACCTCAAGGGTATGTGTAAGCCTTGTCCTGTAATGGTCGCCCTTTGGAGCCAGAAAAACCTGTGTTTTATGTTTCAGCCTTCTAAATGACTTTGAATGGATAATCCTGTCTCTGTCCCTCTGAAAACACGTCCGTATACTGTCTTCCCTTTCTTTTCTGTGCCTGCCTTTGCTCTGTGAACTCAGACATGCTTTAGTATGAAGGGTCTGCCGTTCTATTTCCTCTGTCTGTTCACGAATAGTCATATTTTAATTATAGTCCCATTTTCTTTAATGCATCATCTCCTATGTCTCTGCCTGCGGGTGCATCTTCCGGCAGATAAAGCATAACACCGCCCTTCACAGGCCTGATTACTATTTCCCCGTCTTTAGCAAGTTTATTTGTTGCTTCTACAGGATTCTCACTATCAAAGTACTTTTTAAAAGCAGTGTTGAATCCTGAATAAACAGTGTGTATGCCCTTATATCCTTCCTTTCTTAAACTTACAATAGCCTTTTTCACAAACTCCTCGTGACTCAATTTGTCTGGCATGATGCCCTCCTTTTTAGGATTAAAAAGTTAGTTATTATTTCATTCATTTTCTGCTTCTTCAATATCTCCTATTAATTCAACTGCCTCTTGTGAGGGAAGTTCCTGCACATTTTTTAATTTTCTTTCGATTGTTCGGGATTTCCTTGCCGCATCCTCAATAGTATTACTTGCTTCCTGCAGCTTCTTATGAGTCTTTTCAAGGATAGTTCCAAACTTGCCGAATTCAGTTTTAACTGCTCCCAGTAATACCCATACTTCACTGGAACGTTTCTCGATTGCTAACGTTCTAAATCCCATTTGTAGGCTATTTAAAAATGCAGATAAATTCGAGGGACCAGTAATCGTTATCCGATAGTCTCTTTGCAAGGTATCCATAAGGCCGGGTCTCCGTATCACTTCTGCGTACAACCCCTCTGCTGGCAAAAACATAATACCGAAATCCGTGGTATTTGGTGGGTCAAGATATTTTTCTTTGATATCTTTTGCGCTGGTTTTAATCCTTGCTTCCAATTGTTTGGCCGCTTCTTCGGCAAGCACCGGGTTTGCCTGTTCTTGTGCCTCAACAAGCCTATCATAATCTGATAGGGGAAATTTCGCATCGATTGGTAACCAGAGCTCATGGTCGTTTGTTTCATTACGACCAGGCAATTTTATGGCAAATTCTACTCGTTCGTTACTACCCTTTTTTGTTACCACATTCTGTGCATATTGATCTTTTGTCAGAATTTGTTCAAGGAGGTTCCCAAGCTGCATTTCCCCCCATGTTCCTCTTGTTTTTACATTGGTTAATACCCTTTTGAGATCACCCACGCCGGCTGCCAATGTCTGCATCTCACCAAGCCCCTTGTGTACCTGCTCAAGCCTTTCACTCACAATTTTAAAAGATTCTCCTAAGCGCCGTTCAAGAGTGGCATGAAGCTTTTCATCAACAGTTTCTCTCATTTGATCCAGCTTTTTAGTATTGTCCTCCTGCAGTAATTTTAATCTTCCCTCGACTGTTTCTCTCATCTTATCCATCTTCTGTTCATTAGTCTGAGTTAACGTAGTAAGTTGTTTTGAAAAAATATCAAGCTGATCTCTCTGTAGATTGGCAATCTTTGTCATGTTATTAACTACTTCTTCCCTGAGCTGTTTTGAGTTTATAGCAGACTCCTCCCTATTCTGAGCTATCTCTTCTTTTAAAGCCCTTTCCGTCCTTTCCTGGTTTTTTTCAAAATTAGTATTCGAACTGCGTAGCAATAATACAACCAAGAGAATAACAACTGTTACAGTCAAAATTGTCAATATTATCAATAAAGACTCCCCCATTAATAAGGTCTCCAGAACAGTTTCTTCTTTGTCATCACTCAAGCACCTCCGGTATATATTATATGGTACATACCTCTGGCATAATCATCCACTCTATCAACCAGTTATCCTCAAATCTTCTCAGGCACACAATGCCTGCCGTTTTAAAATCCACTATATTCTTTTTTTTATCACCACAAAGAATAAATGCTGCAAGTCTGCCTAAAAAAGGCAGGTGGCCTACAAGCATTATATCTTCTTTCATTTCAGAAATACGCTCAAACCAGATTTGGGGGTCGTCCATAGGAGCCAGTCCATCTGTTTCAGATATGCCACCCTCAATTTTTATATATTCTGTTAATACCTGAGCAGTCTGCATCGCCCTGAGTTTTTTACTGTGGAATATCCTGTTTACCTCTATATTCAATTCTGCCATATAACTGGCAACCTTTTTGATACGTTGAATCCCTTTCTCTGAGAGTCTACGGGCAGGGTCTTCATCATCACTTAATGCATCTGCATGCCGGACAAGATAAAGAAGCATGGCTAACCTCCCTGTGTAATGTTCATTATATCTGATTAACCAGACATCCTTTTCGTCTCGATCGCCTCATACGACTCACAGGGGAAAGCGAATCAACCAAGACTGCCTTTTTACAGGATGTCTTTTT
>JAZFSN010000076.1:0-5586 GCA_036446195.1 Thermodesulfovibrionia bacterium
TTCAACCCGAGAGGAAACGTTAAGACAGTAATACGTGTATCTACAAAAGATGCATGATACAGGATGCAGGATCGGGATTAAAAATTCAATATCTTCATTCCCTTACCAATAGAAACAGCTGATTTCATTGCCTTCCACACAAATTCCTTTGCCTTGACAGCCGCCTCTCTTACATCATAGCCAAGTGCAAGGCAGGCTGCAACAGCTGAAGAAAAAACACATCCTGTGCCATGATAATCCCCTTCAAGTCTTTCATTCTCCAGTGATAAAAAATCCTTTCCATCAAAGAGCAAATCAAGCGCCCCGCCCTTTAGATGCCCACCTGTAATTATCACTGTGCCGGGCCCGGATTCCCTGAGCCTTACAGCTGCCTTTTTCATATCTTCCTGATTCTTAATATCCACACCGGTAAAAAGTGATGCCTCATAGACATTAGGTGTAATAACCCTTGCAATGGGGAACAAGTTATTTCTCATTGCCTCCAGAGCAGATTCCTTAATAAGGGACACTCCTGTAGAAGAAACTGCTACCGGGTCAACCACAAGATTCTTTAAAGAAAACTCTTTAATCTTATCAACTGCGACTCCAACAATATCAGCAGTATAAAGCATCCCTGTCTTAACAGCATCAGGAGATATGTCTTTAAGAAGAATATCAAGTTGTAATGCAAAGAAATCAGAGGGAAAATCAAAGATTTCAGATACACCTTCAGTGTTCTGCGCGGTAAGCACAGACGGGATACCAAGCCCGTAAACGCCCATTGATTTAAACGTTCTCAGGTCTGCCTGAAGCCCTGCACCGCCTGTTGGATCAGTGCCGGCAATAGAAAGTGCGATATTCATGAAAAGACTATATCAAGTTATTCATAATATTTTCAATTAAATTTCATGTATTACACTTTAATCATTTATGGTTTAATTGTATTATTCAATTAATATGACAGAACAGGACGAACTTCTGGAAATAGTAACCAGAGAGGGCAAAGCAATAAAAATCCTTCCGAGGTCAGATATACATGGAAATCCGTCTTTAGTCCACAGGGTTGTGCATGTCCTTATCTTTAACAGCAGGGAAGAACTGTTTCTACAGAAACGCTCAATGAACAAGGATGTTGCCCCGGGGAAATGTGATACGTCTGTCGGCGGACATGTCATGCCAGGTGAAACACTTGATGAGGCAGTAAAACGCGAGATGAAAGAAGAGCTTGGCATTACAGAATGTAAGACTGATTTTCTTTACAGCTATACTCACTCAAACCCGTATGAAACCGAACTTGTATATACCTATTCCTGTCGTTATAACGGGAAAATAAACTTTAACCCTATCGAGATTGATGATGTAAAGCCATGGAGCATTGAAGAAATAAACAAAAACATGGGCAAAGGTATATTCAGTGATAATTTTGAACATGAGATTAAGATGTATATGAAATTTAGGGGCAGGTAAAAAGTGTAATCTACGCTCATTCCCTGTCTTACTTTATTGTTATTTTTCCTACCATTCCAGCTTCTGTATGGCCTTTTATCGTACATTTTAAATCAGAAATTCGTCCAGCCTTTACTGGCACAAACCACCATTCTGCTACGCCGCCTGGATAAACCTCTATCTCCCTTATATTACCTTTAACTTCTGCTATAGTTTTTCCATCCTTTCCCAAAACTTGAATTTTTCTTGTAAAAACAGAGCGCGACAGCCCATCAGAACTGAAATAATGCTTTGCTCTGCTTCTGTTTTTCAAAACAAGCTTGTATAACTTGCCTGTTTCAAATTCAAGGCTGGATGGATAAAAGCGCAAAGAATTCTTTTCATCTCCAAGTTGTACATTCACCTGTATTGGCTCTTGTTTTGTAAGGTCACCCGCTGCATAGACTTTCATCGGGTATAAGATGCAAGTCAGTAATGCACCAGCACTTATCATGATGATGATTTTTTTCATGAGAAACCTCCTTAAAACAAAAACATTGAAAGCAAAAACAAACCCTGCTGGCTCGCATTCAATGTCCAACAACTTGTTATGTTCCAATTATTTCGTTTAGCCCCTCAACTACCTGAATTAATTCTTCGAGACTTACCCTGCCTAGCTTCTTTCCTATCCTTTCCATGGAAAGCGTTCGGATTTGACTCATCTTGACCCATGATCGCTTAGGTAATTTCCCTTCTTTTAATTCTAAAGTCAATGGGAATCCAGCACGCTGAGGTTGACTAGTAAGAGCCATGGCAATAACAGTTCCCGACCGCTCATTAAAAATATCGTGACTCAGAATTAAAACAGGCCTTAAGCCTGCTTGTTCATGTCCACGTACAGGATTCAAATCAGCCCATCGAATTTCACCCCTTAATATTCGGGCCATTCACTCAAATCCTCTGATATTCCTTCTTCTGCCATTGCTTTTTCAAATGAAGGGTTAAGTTTGGAACACTCTTTTGCCAGCCGGCTTTTCTTTAATTTTTGTAGTTTTTCTTTTACAGCTTCTTGAATAGCCTGACTACGATTCATGAATCTATGCTCTTTAATAAGGTGATCTATTTCAGAAATAAAATCTTCATCTAAAGTGATAGCTATTTTTGTTTTACTCATAATTTACCTCCCGGTATTACTATATATCATACCTAGTGATAATTCAAGTTATTTTTTTTTGGAATATAACGATGAAATGAGCCCCTCGCTGCTTCGTTTTGCCCCGTGAAATGCCTTTGCATTTCCGGGACTTAGTCCCTGAAATCGCTTTGCTATTTCTAGGGGCAAGGAAAAGCGAAGCAAACCGGCAGGGGCTGGATTTGCTGGTTAGGATTTTTCTTAATAATGTCCAATATCAAGAGCTTGTTGAAAAACTCCTTTAAATATGGGTTTAACCCTTTTGCCGTCATTCCCGTGAAAACGGGAATCCAGATATCTCGTCCGCTTTACGCAGTTGTTATATGGCGTCTTCTAATTCGTGCTGTATCAGTTTGTTAACACTTTCTCCATCTTGGAATGCCTTCATAGCAAGAGTCTTATGTAATTGAGGAGGAATTCTCAGCGCTATTTTGCCCGAATACTTCTTATTGGCCGTTGCCGCAGGAAGTGGTCTGCCTTCTTTCTGGAGTATTTGTATGGCTTCTTCCACCGCCTCACACAGTTCATCAAAAACCTTCTTTTGACTTTTCCCATGCACACCACCAATAATCAGACCGGGGGCCGTTCCAACATAACAGTGGTCCTTTTCTGACCACTCCACGATCTTTAGGTAATCATCACTCTTTTTCTTCATCTCGAAACCTCCTTCAATGCGCGTCTCACCGCCTTTTCCTGATAGGGCAACGCATCCGTTCCAGGGTTCCCTGACAGCCGAATAACGTAAGGGCACTTAGGGTGCAAAAAATTCCTATGGCTACCTTTGCCTCTCCTATTGATAAAACCAACATTTTCCAAATCTGTAATAAGTTGTCGTATTTTTCGTGGCATAACAAAATGATATCATAATAATATCATTTTGTCAAGCATTATTTTTACAGATAACACGTAGAACTCACGGGCAAGTGCCTCTAAAATGATAACATGCAAAAAGCGGTTTGAAAACTATAAACCATTCAAACTCAAAATCAGCACCGCTGGCACTTGTCCCATGCAGTGTTTTGTTATGTGATTTTATCTATTTAATTTTGTACTGGCAAGACGGTTTAAACTGACTCCAGCTTCTGCTGCTTGGATAGCAAGTTTTCTATGTGCTTCTGGTAGAACACGTACCATAAACTTTCCACTGTAGTTTCTATTAGCAATTGGCTCTGGTATTGCTTCACCACTTTTTTTCATATCTTCTACTACATCAGCAACAACTTTACGAATGCCTTTTAACGCTCCCTCAGGAGTTCTGGATAGCCAGCTTAAGCTTGGAAATTCTGCACACAACCCGACATATTCCTTGTCTTCTTCAGACCAAGTAACGCGGTAGGTATAATGATCATTTTTCAGTGCCATAATTTACCTCCAATCTTTCAATGGCCATAAGCACTTGTTTTACTTGATATGCTTTAGCCTTTCCTTTGTTATTCTGAATATTCACCCGAGGGTCTCCCTGCCATGGTGTTTTATATATTCGATGACTACTTCCCCTTTGACGGGCATTCCCAAAATAATAATCACAAACTATACACAAGTCCTTGAATCGTACATTTTTAGGATTGTGATTCATTTGTATGAGAATGTCTTCAATCTTAGCCATATATTATTATAGTATCATTATTGATATCATTGTCAAGGTGTGCATTTTGAAGAAAGTGATTACAAACATCTTTGACACATAATGCAAAACTAAGGGTTGCGTGCCTGTAAGATAATAAAAATGCTTAAAGACATTTATGAAAATAAAACTAAACAAATCCAAAAAGGGTATTGTGGCACGCATACCCTTCAGTGTTTGGTTATACAATTTTATTCTGTTTTCTTATCAACATTTGGCCAATCTACAAAAGCAAAAACCCAAAGAGCAATTATGTTCAAAAATGGGATCAACGATAGTAATGAAAACCAGCCAGAAAAACCCGCTTTATTTAAAATTTTGGCAACAAACCAAACTGGCAAAATAATTATTACAACAACAATGATAAGAATTAATAGGAACTCTGTTGGGCCTATACCAAACATTTTTTACCTCTCAGTCCTCTTTTTTAAAACAGGCCAATCTCCAAAAGCTAATATAAGTATTACTATGAGAGGTCCAAGTACCGGAATCAAAATGAACAAGACTATTGCAGCGTTAAAACCTGTTCTTTTAAGTATCCGCCAAGTTGGATAGAAAATAATGGCGACGCTGATAATGTAAGAAATAAAATCAGAGAAATTCATAGTTTTCTGTAATTAATGATGTATAACGAAAAACTAAGGGCTGCGTGCCTGTAAGACAATATCATGATTGAAGATGTTTGCAAATATAAAACTTTGAAATCTAAAAAGAGTCCTGTGGCACGCATGCACTTCAGTGGTTGGTTAATCCCTCTTTTTTTCTATTAAATATCCTGATACATATTTATGAATGATGCTGGATATCAGAGTCTGGTATCGGATGCCCTCTTGAGCAGCAATGACCTGTACTTGATCCAAATCCTTTGATGACATGCGAATATTTATTCTCTTGTCTTTTTGTAGTGTATTCCTTGCGTATTCTCGAAGTTTCTTGATTTCCACCTTTGGATTTTTAACAGGTCTCCATTCTCCACGATCGTAAGACCTCAAAATATCTTTTTCTTCCTCATCTAATATTGTTTTTTTCATTTTTGTTACCTCACATATTTGTTTGTAGCTTTTCTGCTGGGAATAATGGTTTTTAAAAATATTGTTTTGCTTTCTTGTATATAAGGAACGAGATAAGCGTAATCATTAATCCTAATTGTTGCGATTTTTTGTCCCGGATACTTCTCTTGATTTGGGTGATCAACTATTTCGAGAACATCTTCACGTTCCATCAAAATAACAACTTGTTCAAAACTAACACCTCTGTTTTTCTTCAACCATTCATTTTTCTCATTTTTCCACTGGAAAACCTTCATAACATATGATATGACATTGTATGCCTTTTGTCAATATTTTGTTGGGCTTAATGCGGAGCT